>JAJXSP010000209.1 GCA_021784515.1 Myxococcales bacterium
CCGACGGTGCGCCGGCCGACGCGGGAGCGGGCCGTGGCTGAGCGGGTGGTCGTCCTCGGCGGCGGCGCGTGCGGGATGACCGCCGCGCACGCGCTCGCCCGTCGCGGCGCCGACGTGACGGTGCTCGAGCGCGAGGCGAGCCCGGGCGGCCTGTGCGGCACCCACCAGCGCGGCGGCTTCCGCTTCGACCTCGGCGGCCACCGCTTCATCTCGCGCAGCGCCGCCCTCCACGCCCTCGTCGGTGAGCTGCTCGGTGACGCCCTGCTCCTGCAGGAGCGCCGCAGCGTCGTGCTCCACGGCGGCGCGCGCTACCACTATCCGCTCCAGCTCGACGACGTCCTCCGCCACGTCGGGCTCGCCCGCGGCGCCCGCATCCTCGGAAGCTTCCTCGGCGAGCGCCTGCGAAAGTCCTTGTTTCGAGGCCCCGAAACCACCTTTGAACAATGGGTCACGCACCGCTTCGGCGCGGCGATCTACGGTGATTTCTTCGGCCCCTATACCGAGAAGCTGTGGGGGATTCCCCCGTCGGAGATCTCCGCCGATTGGGCCGCCGAGCGCATCTCGCTCCTCTCGCTCTCCGACGTGGCGATCCGGCTTTTTGGATTGCGCCGCGGCGGCGCCCGCACCTACGCCCGCCGCTACCTCTATCCGCGCCTGGGAATCGGGCAGATCTTCGAGCGCATGGCCGAGGAGACGACGCGGCTCGGCGGGGGGGTCCACCTCGGCGCGCGGGTCACCGCGATCGACCTGCACCGCGGCCACGCCCGCGCGGTCCGATTCCACCACGAGGGGCGCGAGCGCGAGGTCGCCTGCGACCGCGTGATCTCCACGATCGCCCTGCCGGCCCTGGCGAAAATGCTGGGCGGCCCGTCGCTGCCGCGCGAGATCGAGCGCTCCGCCGCGCGCCTCCGGTTCCGGGCGATCCGCCTCTGCAACGTGCTCCTCGACCTGCCCGAGGTCTCCCCGAATACCTGGATGTACGTCTCCGAACCCGGTTATCGGATGGCGCGCATCCAGGAGCCGAAGCGGCGCAGTCCGCACATGGCCCCCGACGGGAAGACCTCGCTCGTGCTGGAGATCCCCTGCGACCCCGGCGACGCGGTGTGGAGCGCGCCCGAGGAGGCGCTCTGGGACCGCTGCATGGACGACCTCTCGCGCCTCGGCTTTCGCGATCTCCGCCCCGCCACCCTCGACCACTTCTCCACCTTCGTCGCGGAGGGATATCCCATCTACCACCTCGACCACCGGCGCGACCGCGACGCCGTGCTCTCCTTCGTCGGCGCGACGCCCAATTTGATCTCCTGCGGCCGGCAGGGCGGATTCCGTTACGTGTTCATGGACGCGGCGATGGAGATGGGGCTCGCCGCCGCCGAGGCCGCCTCGGGGGGCGAGCGCGCCGTGCGGGCCATCGCCGCCCTCGGGTCCGACGAGGGCAGCCTCCTCGAAGCGCGCGCCCTCACCGCCTGAACGGGAATCGCCGGATGCGCAAATCCCTCCTCGCCGCGCTGCTCCTCCTTTTCGGCCTGTCGTGCAATCGGGGGCGCCCGCCGCTGCCGCAGGGCGCCGCGCCGCCGCCCACGTTCTTCACGGCCCAGACCACCGACACCCATTTTCGCGGCGCCGACGAGTTCCTCGCCACCATCGAGATGCAGCTCTCCGGCGAGCCGCTGGCGCTCGCGATCGGGCGGAGCCTCGCCGGATACAACCGCTACGCGAGCCGCCCCGACCTCTACATCGATCCCAACACCCAGTTCGTCACCCTCGATCCGATGGGCTATTCGATGGCGGTCGAGTCCTGGGAATATTCGCGCCAGCCGGCCCACAATACGTCCTTCGAATCGGGCGCCGGCCTCGCCCTGCAATACGGCCCGCTGCAAAACCCCGATGGCGTGACCGGCGACGCGGCCTTCCGCCTGCTGCGCGATCGTCTCCAGGCGCTCGCGGTGGCCAGCGGCACCGACGGGCCGGAGGGGACCAACTGGGTGGTTTCGCCGGCGCCCACCGACAATCCACTCAATTATTACGGCTGGCCGGGATACTGGCCCACCTTCGCCGAATTCCGCTCCTTCCGCCCCGAGATCATGGCCGCCGGCGGCGCCACCCACCATTGCCGGTTCGTCTTCGGGTACGCCGCGGCCTCGGCGAACTCCACCGTCGGCGACTACGAGTGCGGCTACAACTCGCTCAACCTCCCCGATCGCGACGCGCAGGTGGAGAAGGTGCTCGACCCGGCGGCGCTCGGCTTCGGGCTGTGGAAGCAGGCGCTCCTCGTTACCGCCTATTGGCAGTCGATGCACGACAACCTGGGAGGGCCGATCGCGCACGTCGCGCCGGCGGACCTCCCGATGGTGGGAAAGACCGGCAATCAGGTCGTCGGCCAGTATCCCGATCCGGCCGATCCGAGCGGGCAGCACATGCTCGACGGCTTCGCGGGCGTCTATCTGGGCGACGTGCCGCTCGAGGGCTGGCAGGGGCTCACCATCCTCGACGAAATGGACAACAAGGCGGCATTCACGCTGCGCACCGCGCTGACCGCCGACGGCGCGACCGCGGCCGGCTTCGCCTCCACGCGCGAGGCGATCGCCTACGACTACCAGTCGCCGCTGCGCTGGTGGCCCGCCGCGATCGCGGTCACCGAGACGGGCAGCCCGCCGCCCGGCGGAACGTCGTGGAAGGCATTCCCGAAGCCCACCGCGTTCGCCATCGACACCCCGACGAGCCGGCTGCGGGCGCTGGCCGCGCTGGCGGGTGGAAATGCCCACTTCTTCGCGCTCACCGACGCGAAGAATCCCGCGATCGGCGGCCGCTCGAGCTGCCTCGCCACCTTCGACGGCGATCCGATGGCCGCCGACAACCAGCTCCCCGACGGCGAGGAGTCGCCCCACGATCGCGCGCTCGCCAACCTGAAGGTCGCGATTGTCGACATGGATCGAATGCACTTCGATCCCGCCCACGGCGTGCTGGTCGACGAGGTGACCGTCCAGAACGGCGCTCCGCAGCGCGGCGCGACCGTCTCGACGGTGGACGCCGCCTACGCCATCGTCGCCCTGCGCACCGCCTACCGGGGAATCACCTCCACGCTGACCCTCTATTCGAACGACGGCGCCGACGCCCACGGCCTCCCGAGCGCGCTCGACGGCGCGCCCCTTCGGGGAGCCCCCGCGCCGCTGCCCGCGCGCATCCTGCAATTGATCGCCGCCGAGGCCGACTTCATCTCCGCCCACCTCGTCGGCGCCGACGGCGCGGTCGCCAACTCGTTCGATCTCGCGGCCGGCGCCGCGGACGCCTCGCCGACGCTCCTTTCGGCCGAAGCAGGCGCGATCCGCGGGCTGCTCGAGGCGTCGCTCGCCACCGGAAATGCGAAATACGAGGAGACGGCATTCCGGGTCTATTCCGACCTCGACCGGCGATTCTGGATGAACGACGTCCGCGCCTTCCGCACCACCGCCGGGACGAGCGACGCGATGACCTGGTCGCCGCTCGTCTTCGGCGCCGTGCAGGGCGCGTTGCGGGAGATTTGGAAGCGGGCCGTCCACCGCGCCGGCGACGAGCGGCTCGCCGCCGAGGTGCTGGAGCGCATCCAGCGCACGAACAAGCTGATCGCCAATGGCTGGGACGACGCCAATGGCGACAACGCCATTCAATACCCCACCGAATGCACCGGCGCCGGGCTCCAGATGGCCGAGCGCGCGCTGACCGGCGAGCTGTCGCACCCCGCCGACGGACCGGACCGCGATCACGACTGCGTGGTCGAGATCTCGGCGGCGCAGCGCCCCGCCGCCCTCGCCGGCGAGGTGGTGTTCAAGCGGCGATGAGGCTGCCCCGCGGCTCGCTGGTCGGGATCGCCGCGGTCGCGATCGGCTGCAGCCGTTGGGCTCTGCGTGCCCGCTTCCCCGACGGGTACGACGCGGTCGGCTTCCTCCTCGCGGTGGACGAGTTCGACGTGGCGAAGTTCCAGCCCCATTTCCCGGGATATCCGGTTTACGTCGCCTTGTCGCGATTGGCGCACCTCGCGCTCGCGCCGCTCGAATCGGCGGTCTTCGTGTCGGCCCTCGCCTCGGCCGCGACCGCCATCGGTCTTTTCTCGATTGCCGCGCGGCTGTCCTCGCGGCGCGCGGCCTGGGCGGCGATCGCGCTCTATGCGGTCGCGCCGATGCCGTTCGTCCTCGGCGGCGCCGCGCTCAGCGACGGCACGGCGGCCGCAATCGCGGTGCTCGCATTCGCCGCGCTGGTCGAGGATTCACCGGCGATCGGCGGCGCGCTGATGGGGCTGATGCTGGGCGCGCGCGCCTCGTATTTCCCGCTCGCCCTCTCCTGGATTGTTTTGTTGTGGCTCTTTCCCGAAAAGCGGCGCGGGATCGTCCGCGCGCTGTGCGGCGGCGCGGCCGGCACCCTGGCGTGGGCCGTCCCCTTCGTCGCCGTCGTCGGCGCGCGCCGGATCGTCGAGCTGGGGACGGTCCACCTCGAGGGCCATTTTGGGCAATGGGGCGGATCGGTGGCGACTCGCCCGGAGCTGCTGCCGCGCATCCACGCCTTCGCGCGCGACCTCGCCTGGGACGGGATCGCGCCGCAATGGGCCTGTCTGGGCGCGCTCGCGGTCGCCTGCGGAATCGGCTTTTGGCTCGCCCGCCCGTCGGGAAAAGGGATCAAATCGGCGCTGGTCGTCATCCTGCCTTATGGCTTCTGGGCCCTGTTCGGGCAGAACGTCGCCGAGCAGCCGCGCCACCTCCTGCCGCTGGTCCTGTTCGCGCTGCTGGGGATTGGCCGGCTGGTGTCCGTCCGGCGGGGGCTCGCGGTGGTGGCGATCGCCGCCATCGCCGTCGCCGGGCTGCCTCGCGCGATCGTCCACGCGCGCACCCCGCCCGTGGCGGCGCAGGTGGCGCGCGCCGTCGCGGCCTCGACGGGACGCCAGCCCCTCGCGGTGTTTGGCGGGAAATCGATCCGCACCCTCCATTTCCTCGCGCCGGCGATCTCCGCTTTCGAGCGCACCTGGCTCTCCGAGGTGGATGTGACGCTGGAGCGGCTCGACGTGCTGCCGCGCCGGATCCTCGTCACCTCGGAGGTGGAGGCCGACCGGCGGCGGCAGGCCCGGCTGCGGACCGTGGGCACGTTCTGCCGCGAGCCGATCATCGACGAGGAGCCGCCCTGCCTGACCCTGTTCGAGTACGATCTCTGGGGCGGCGGGCGGCCACCGGGCGGCGACTGAACATGGCAACAAGGAGTCATCCGATGATGAAGCTGCGACACTGCCTTTTCAGCCTCGCGAGCGTGACGACGGCGTTGTCCGGCTGCGGCGGGTCCGGCGGCGGTTCGGCCGACGCCGCCGCCGATGCCGCGGTCGCCGCGTCGCTCGACCTCGCCGGCATGGCCGGCGACGCCCAGTCCTCCCCGCCATTCGACGTCACCGGAACGTGGGCGACGCGCTTCGGGGTGGCGGTCACCGCCGACTATGGCAATGGCCGCGTCGAGCAGTCGAGCGCAGCCGTGCTGGCGATGTGGAACATGCTCGAGGCGCAGGGCGGCTCGCCGCACAAGCTCGACGCGGTGTGGCTGCCGTGCGCGCTGCCGATCCCCGGCCTCGGCGTGCTGCCCTACAAATCGCTCGAGGCGTTCCAGGTGCGCTCCGACGACGGCGCGGTCACCGACGCGGACGACGGCGAGTCGCTCGCGCAGCCGAGCGCGACGCTGATCATCGGCGCCTACCTTTCGCAGCCGGACAGCGCGCCGCTCCCCGACGGGAACGTGCTGTGCAGCGGCGACCTCACCAACGACTGCGTCGTCCCCGACGAGCGCTCCGGGCTGCCGGGCGCCGCGATCGTCACCCAGGGCCTCACGCCCGACGCCGACAACGTGTTCGTGGTGGCGCGTTTCAAGTTCGCGGCCGGCGCGCTCGCGCACCCCGATGGCTCGGTGGGCGGGCACGTCGCGTCAGCCTCCCTCGAGACGCGCGTGCTCGCCTGCCACCTGCGCGGCGGCGGCACCTGCGCGCCCTCCGACGTGGCGAAGATCCAGGCGGCGATGCCGAAGGTCACGCTCGCCGGCGACGCGCTCGTCGGCCACACGCAGGGCCTCTACTTCACCTGCCCGCAGTTCCTCGACGACCCGCAAGGCGCGGTGTCGGGCACCGAGGTCCTCGACGGTGGCGCCGGCGATCTCGGGACCTGGGACGCCGGGTCGAGGGGCGATCGATGAGGCCGTGGGCGCTGCTCGCGCTCGCGCTGCCGGCGTGCGCGCCGACGCCGGACCCAAGCGACGGCGCGCCGATCGAGACGGTCCTGTCGGAGGCCGATCGCGCCGCGTGGCCCGGCGTGGCGAGCGACGGCAAGCGCGAGGTGCCGGCGATCGACGCATTCATGAACGGCGTGCCGGTGCGCATCTGGTTCGCGGGCCTCGCCACGCGGCTCACCGCCGATGCGTTCTGGTTCTGTCGCGAGGGCGACTCCGCCTGCCCGCTCGACGGGCACCAGCGCGTGGCGTGGGATCGGCTCGTCGGGCTGCCGATGTTCTCGCGCATCCCCGGACAGGACGACTACTCGCCCTTCTGGCAGACCTGGGTCGTGCGCGTGCCGGCCGACTACGCGCCGAACGAGGTGACGCAGCTGCGCCAGCTCGACGAGGCGGCGGCCGCCGGCCGGGTGCGCGTCGAGGGCGCGGTGCTCGACTTCGGCCTCGACGTGAACAAGCGCTACGTCGGGCCGCGCGAGGCGCTCCTCCACTGCCTGCTCGTGCTCGCCGGCACGACGCTCGCGCACAACGGCGACCTGCTGCTGCCCGATCCGTCGCTGCCCTTCGCGATGCACGCGCTCGAGGTGCCGCTGCACGAAGGGTGGAACGAGGGGCATCGCGTCCAGCTCTTCGACTTCTCGGTCTCCGACGGCGCGCTCGCTCCCGTCGGCGACGACAGCCGCCCCTCCGCGCCGATGGCGCAGATCTTCATCAACTACCGGAGCTGTGACGCGCAGCCGCGCCCGACGATCTGCGACCTGCCCTATGGCGGCGAGGGCCCGTGGCGCCCCGTCTCCGACCGCGGCCTCGACGCCGACCTCGACGGCGACGGCACGCGTGAGGTCTCGAACAGCATCGTGGCGGCGTGGCCCTGCTTCAACAGCGGGACGCTCGACGACGCGCCGTACTCGCCGCTCTGGCAGGCGGTGGCGATGCGGATCCGACCCGAGGTGGACTCGCAGGTGAAGCTGGTGGACACCTTCCACAAGGGCCTGAAGTCGAACGTGCGCTCGATCCGCGACGCGCGCGCGCTGCTCGACGAGGGCGTCTACCAGCCGTTCGACGCGCTCGCCATCGACGAGACGGGCCTGCCTCCGCCGCGCGGTGACGCAGTGCTGTGGAACGGCCCGGCGCAGGTGCCGTCCGACTTCGTTCCCCACCCCTGCAAGTAGGGCTGCGCGCTACTTCGCGTCGCCGCTCGCGCCGAGGTCGGCGACCCAGCCGTCCACGCCGCCGTCGGGCGGCTCGACGCCCGAGAGCGCCGACTCGGGATCGGCGAGGTACTGCGAGCAGGTGAAGTAGAAGTTCTGCACGTGCGAGCGCAGGCGGCCGGGCTTGAGGGTAAGCGGCGCGTGCGCGGCCTCGAGGCGCGCCACCTCGGCCGGCGAGCAGGCGCTCTGGTCGTCGTGGCGGCAGGCGAGGACGTGGGCCTCGACGGCGGCCGAGGTCACCGCGCCATCGAGCCGGCCGGCGAGCGTCACGGTCGCGTCGAACGCGAACGACACGCGGAGGTCGAGGTTGATGGTCGCGACGCCCGGCCACATGCCCTTCACGTCGACCGGCACGCCGGGGAGCCCGTCGGACGGGAGGCCCATCCCACCGTCGGCGGCCGCGCCGGCGATCACGCAGCCGGTGTCGGAGTCGCCCGCGCAGACCTTCGACGCGTCCTTCGGGAGCGGATCGGTGGCCGGGTCCGCGAGCCGCGCGCCGACCACCTCCACCACCGCGGGCTGGGTGAAGTGCGCGCCGTCGCCGGTGCCGTCGAGCGCGCCGTCGTTCGACATGGCGACGTAGTTGCCCAGCACGTCGACGGGCACGTCGACCAGGCCGGGGATCGGCAGGTCGCACAGCATCCACGTGCCGTAGACGGTGAGCTGGTCCTGCACCGCGACCCAGACGAAGCGGAGGGTGAGCGGCGCGACGGCACCACCGTCGGAGACGAGATCGACCTGCAGCTCGCTGGCGACCTTCGTCGAGAGGTTGATGTTCAGGCCCGGCAGCGACAGATCGGGCGCGTTCGCGGCGAGGTCGGGGGCCGCTGCGACGGGCGCCTTCGTGCAGCCGAGCGCGCCGAGCGCCGCGGCGAGGGCGATCGCCGGGCGCATGCGGGGGGCGGCCGAGGTCGTTGCGCTCACTTCATCCTCCGTCGGTGTCCGGGAGCAGGCGGCCGGTATACTACCCACTTCGCGGTCCCGTTCCCACCCGCGCGGAAGCTCGTGGATCCCCTCGCGGTCACTACGTCCGGCAAGCCCGCTCCGTCGGAGATCGACGCTGCGCGCGCCTTCGCCGCGGCGTGGAAGCTCCCGCTCCTTCCGCGCGGCGGGGGCGCGCTCGCCCCGCTTTTCGAGCGCGCGGAGGCGCTCCTCGTGCTCGGCGCCGACGGGCCGCGGCTGGTCGATCGGGCTGGCTCGGTGCGCTTCCACCTCGGGATGGCCCACCTCCGGCGGCTGCGCGTCGACGCGGGCGAGGGCGACTCCCTGGTGCGCGCGGCCGGGCTCGTCGCGGGCGACCGCGTGCTCGACGCCACGCTCGGCCTCGCCCAGGACGCGCTGGTGGCGGCGCGCGCCGTCGGGCGGCGCGGGCGCGTGGTCGGGCTCGAGGCGAGCCTGCCGATCGCCGCGCTCGTCGCCGCCGGCCTGGCGCGGCTGCCCGACGATCCCTCCTCGTGCGCGATCGAGGTGCGCCACGCCGAGGCCGCCGCCGCGCTCCCCGCGCTCGCCGACGGCGCGTTCGACGTGGTGGTGCTCGATCCGATGTTCGATCGCCCGGCGCGCGCGCAGCCGGGCTTCGAGGTGCTGCGCCGCCACGCCGTGCACGCCCCGCTCGAGCCGGCGCTCCTCGACGAGGCGCGCCGCGTGGCCGCGCGGTGCGTGGTGGTGAAGGGGCCGCGCCACTCGGCGCTGTGGCGGCGGATCGGCGCGCGCCCGCTCGCGGGCTCTCCCTATTCCAAGGTGGTGTGGGCCCGGCTCCCGTCGCTGCGCGAGCCCGTCGGGACGCCGTGGTAGCCTTGGGCTCCATGGTCCTCGATCTCCCGCCCGTCGTCGCCGGGTGCTGATGCGCTTCCTGCTCGCCTGCTTCGACCTCGACGGCACACTGGTGGATTCGACGGCCGACATCGCCGAGGCGCTCGCCGCCGCGCTCGCCGCCGTCGGGCCGCGCGACCCCGAGCGCGACCCGCGGGTGGTCGCCGCCGCCGGCCGCGGCATGCCGCTCGAGGCCTACTTCGCGCTCGCCCGCCCCGACGGCGACGCCGCCGCATGCCGCCGCTTCATCGACGCGTATCGCGCCCACTATCACGCCCACCTCCTCGATCGCACGCGCCCGTTCGACGGCGTCGAGGAGACCCTGGCGCTCCTCGCGCCGCTCCGCGCCCGCGGCTTGCGCACGGCGGTCTGCACCACCAAGCGCACCGACACCGCCCGCCGTGTCGTCGACGGGCTCGGCCTCTTGCGGCACTTCGACGCCGTCCTCGGCACCGACGGCATTCCGCACAAGCCCGAGCCCGACCTGCTCCTGCTCGCCGCGCGGACGCTCGAGCGCGAGGCGACGGCCGGCCTGATGGTCGGCGACACCGAGCGCGACCTGCTGGCCGGGCGCGCCGCCGGGATGATGACGTGCGGCGTGGGCTGGAGCGCGCTCGGCGCCGATGGCCTGCGCGCGCACCGCCCCGACTACTTGATCGATCGCTTCCAGGAAGTCCTGCCGATCCTCGAGGGGTGAGGCGCCCGGCCGAAATAATGTCGCCATTCTCGGCGGTCGAGGCGCCCGATCCGGCGAGGCTCGAGGAGGGAGCCTGCTCTCCGCA
>JAJXSP010000210.1 GCA_021784515.1 Myxococcales bacterium
G
The DNA here is from genome assembly GCA_021784515.1 of Myxococcales bacterium. Taxonomy (GTDB): domain Bacteria; phylum Myxococcota_A; class Polyangia; order Palsa-1104; family SHYY01; genus SHYY01. The sequence goes on from JAJXSP010000210.1 coordinate 2, forward strand.
CTCGGGCGGCTCGGGCACGGGCGGCGGCGCCGCGTGCCACGGCACGGGCGGCGCGACGGGCGCCTCCAGGTGCGACGGGAGCGGTGGCGCGATCCTCTCGCCGTGCCCGATGGCCAACGCGGGCGCCGCGTCGGCGGCGGGCGCCACTCCGAGCGCGCCGCCGAGCAGCGCCGCGACGGGCGAAGTGCCGAAGCGCATCGGGGCGAAGATCTCCTCCTCGGACGACTGTCGGATCTCGATCGGCGCGGCGCTGCGCGGCCCCGCCATGCCCGAGAGGAGATCGGCCGGGGCGGACAGCTCGCTCGATCGCTTCGTCTTGGCCAGCGCGCCGTTGACCGCGCGCGCGACGGTGCCGAAGCGCCCGGTGATGCCCGCCTCGTCGAGGCGATCGCTCTCACCGCGCAGCAGCGCCTGCGAGGCGGCGACCAGCCGGCCGAGCGGGCGGCCGTGCTCGAGCCACATCGTGAGCAGCCCGAGCAGCAGCACAGCGAGGAACCCGCCTCCGACGGGGCCCAGCTCCCGCCGGTCGAGCATCGCCGGCGTCAGGCGGGAGAGCGCGCCGGCGAACACCGGCGCCGCGGGACGCTCCGCCAGGAGCGCGATCATCGCCCCGTGCGCCGAGGCCTCGCCGGGCAGCCGCACCGCCCCCACGAGGACCGCGCGATCGCCGCCCTTCACGAGCGTCGCATCGAGGCGGCCGTTGACGGCGAGCCCCTTCTGCGCCTTCAGCATCGCCGGCAGCTCGGCGAGGATCGGCAGCGACGCCGACTGCGCCACCACGCGATCGCCGACCAGGAGCGCCGCGTCCACGCCCACCACCTCCCGGATCCGTTCGGCCAGCTCGCAGCCCATCTCCTGCACCAGCACCAGCGCGCCGACGTAGCGGTCGCCGGCGATCACCGGCGAGGCGGTGACGCGGTAGAGCTTGCCGTCGCGGTCCCAGGTGTCGTCGAGGCGGTAGCCGCGCAGCGCGTCGGCGACCACCGGGTAGCCCGAGATGTCGTCCTTCCACAGCCCCTCGTCGAGGCCGCTGCGCGCCAGCACCCGGCCGTGCGCGTCCACCGCGATCAGCTGGGCGCTCTTCCATTCGCGATCGAAGGTGCGCAGGCGCTCCTGGGCCGTGTCGTGGACCAGCTCGGGCGCGCCGTGGTCGCCCGCCCGCGTCGCCTCGGCGAGCGCGCCGCCGAGCTGCGCGTCGAGCGAGGCGTGCGCCACCGCGTCGAGCCAGCGGCGCGCGTGGATGCGCAGCACCATGTCGGCCCCGCGCTCGGCCGCCGCGAGGCGCGCGCGCACCTCGTCGTCGAGCATCGCCTGCGTCGGGTGCGCCTGCAGCACCAGCGTCGTGGTCGCGACGCCGGCGGTGAGCGCCAGGAGGAGGAACCACAGCCTCGTCCAGCTCATCGGGCTACTTCTTCCTCGCGGCGAGGGGGGCCGCGTCGTGCGCCGTCTCGGGCTTCGCCACCCGGACCGTCACCTCGCCCCCGCGGCCCACCTCCACCGGCTGCGACGCCGCCCACGCGCCGCGATAGAACACCTTCAGCGTGTAGCGCCCCTCGGGCGCCTCGATGCGGAAGCCGCCCCGCTCGTCGACGCGCGCCACGAACGGCGAATCGACGACGACGAGCGTCGCGGTGGCGTGCGGATAGTCGGCGTCGCGGACCACCCACGCGCCGGTCGCCGCGAAGCGCACCGAGCGCGTGGCGCCGGGCGCGGTCGCCTCGGGCGACATGAAGCCCTCGGCGTCGCGCAGGAAGAGCGTGCGCGGCACGCGGTCGAGGTTCTTGAAGTCGAACGTCGTGCCGACCTGTGCGACGGCCAGCCGCGGCTCGACCTGGAGACCGTGCGCCTCGACGGTGGCGTGCGCGTTGGTCTGCGGGGCGTCGTCGTCCTTGCTGCGCGTCCCCTCGAGCACCACCACCGCCTCACGCCCCTCGCTCGTCGGAACGATGGGGAGCACTCCGTTCTCGACGCGCCAGTTGGCCAGCGGCCGCGCCTCCGCCGGCCGCGGATCGGGCGGGAGCACGACGGTGCCGCGGAGCGTGGCGGCTCCGGCGGGCGCGGCTGCGAGCGATGCGAGCAGGAGGGGGCGAAGGGTAGGGTGCACGCGCGGATTCTAGCCTAGTCGCCGGCGCTTCCAACCGCCGAGCGCGGCGGCGTCAGATCGCGATCAGCTCGACCGTCATCTCGAGCAGCTTGTCGCCGCGCGCCACCTTCACGCGCACGCGGTCGCCGGGGTGGCGCGGATCGAGGAGGTTGTACAGGTCGTCGTAGTCGGTGACCGGCTGGTCGTCGATGCTCACGATCACGTCCAGCTCGACGCCGTCCGGGGTGCGCACCGGGCCGCGCATCCCCGCGCGCGCCGCCGGCCCGCCGTCGGCCACGCCGAGCACGGCGACGCCGCGGATCCCGAACTGGCGCTCCACCCGTCGCTGCGGGTCGATACTCACGCCCATCCCCACCGTCTGCGCGCGCCCGCTCTTGATGATCTGCGGCACGATGCGCGCGATGGTGGCGCCCGGCACCGCGAAGCCGATCCCCGCCGAGGCGCCCGACCGGCTGTAGATCATCGTGTTCATGCCGATGAGGCGGCCCGCCGAGTCGAGCAGCGGCCCTCCCGAGTTGCCCGGGTTGATCGCCGCGTCGGTCTGGATCATGTCGCGGATGGTGACGCCGCCGGCGCCCTGCACCTGCCGCCCGAGCGCCGAGATGACGCCGGTGGTGAGGGTGTGATCGAGGCCGAACGGGTTGCCGATGGCGATCGTCTTCTGCCCCACGTCGAGCGGCTCGTGCGCCGGCGCCACCTTGATCGGCACGAGCGAAGCGCGCGGCGCGTCGATGTGGAGCACCGCGATGTCCTTGCGCGGCTCCACGCCGACCAGGCGCGCGTCGTAGGTCTTCTGGTTCTGCAGCGTCACCGTCAGCGCCTGCGCGCCGTCGACGACGTGGAAGTTGGTGACGACGTGCCCGGCGTCGTCCCACACGAAGCCCGAGCCCGAGCCGGCCGGCACCTCGGAGACGCCCTCCAGCCAGTTGCCGACGAGCCGCTTCTGGGTGACGAACACCGTCGAGGCGGAGGCGTCGCGGAACACCGAGATGGTGTTCCGTTCGTCCTCGGTGCGCATCTTCGCCTCGTCGGGCCGGAGCGGCGCGGGCGGGACGCGGAGCGCGGCGTCGGGGCGCGGGCTGGTGCCGGCGGTGTCGCTGGTGCGATCGGCCGCCTTCTCGACGCGGCAGGCGCCGAGGGCGAGCGCGAGGAAGGCGACGAGGGCGAGGGCGTGCGATTTCATGGTGCACAGTTGTAGCGATGCTGCGCGCGCGAGACAACCGGCGGCCGTGCGGTCGTCTCCCCTTCCGCCGGGCGGCCGGTCAGACGGCGCCGTGTCGGCCGAGGAACGCGAAGGTCGACTGCCAGCAATCGCGCGCCGCGCGGCGGAACACCAGCGCCTGGAACGCGTGCATCTCGCGGGGGTAGTAGCGCGCCTCGACGGGGACGCCGCGCCGCTCCAGCGCGGCGGCGAGGCGGCGGGTGTCGTCGAGCAGCGGGTCGGCGGTGCCCACCGAGAGGAAGAACGGCGGCAGCGCGCGCGCGGGCGCCTCCTCGCGCTCGAGGAGCACGAGCGGGTCGGCGAGGTCGAGGGCGCGCGGCTCGTCGAGGCGGGCGCGGCCGAGGTAGGCGCGCGACACCTCGTCGAGGCGGTCCTGCACCCACGGCGCGAGTCGCCGGCGGCGGCTGAAGCGCTCGACGCCGCTCACCTGGAAGATGCCGCACGCGGGGACGACCGCGCGCGGCACCACGCCCGCGTCGAACACGCGCCGCGCGAACGGCTCGGGGCGCGAAAAGCAGGTGGCCACCGCCAGCGCGGCGGCGAGGTTCGCCCCCGCCGACTCTCCGGCGAGGACGAGCCGCGACGGGTCGCCGCCCAGCCGCTCGACGTTGTGCACCGTCCACTCGAACGCCGCGGCCGCGTCCTCGAGCGCCGCGGGGAAGGGTGCCGCCGGCGCGAGGCGATAGTTGATGTTGAGGACGAGGTAGCCGCGCCGCGCGAAGGCGAGCCCCATCAGCCAGTGCGTGTCCTTCGAGAGGATGCGGAAGCCGCCGCCGTGCATGTAGAGCACGACCGGCAGCGGTCCGGTCGACTCCCGTGGCCGGTACACGTCGAGACGGTGCGCGACGAGGCCGGTGTCGCGGTAGGCGAGGTCGTGGAGCACCTCGACCTGGTGGCGCTCGGGCCGCGCCTGCGGGTGCAGGCGCCCGGCGTTGGCGATGGCGCGGAAGAAGTTGTCGACGATCAGCGAGCCGGTGCGCGCGCGGAGGCGGGCGGCGAGTCCCATGACGAATTCGTACCCCAAGAGACGGCGATGCGGGGACGGTATTGCCTTTTCAACGGTGCCGATGCGGGGACGGTATTGCCTTTTCGGCGATGCGGGGACGGTATTGCCTTTTCAACCGGGGGACCGATGCGGGGACGGGGGACCGATGCGGGGACGGCGATGCGGGGACGGTATTGCCTTTTCAACACTTCTCGCCCGGCTGCATGAATGCAGTGCGAAGAGAACGGTAGGAAAGTCAACACCGTCCCCACGCGCGCCCCGCCTCGGCGATCGACTGCACGCCGCGGAGCGCTGCCGGCACCACGGCAGGAGCCGCATAGGCGAGCAGCCGATCGGTGCTCCCGGCGATGAGCAGCGAGGCGTACGTGCAGCCGACGAGGGCCAGGTTCTCGACGGGCCACCGGCGCCCCGGGGCGGTCCGCGCGCGCGGCAGGAGCAGCAGCGGAAAGAGCACCCCGAACGACCCGATCGTGACGAGGTAGAGCTGGGCAGGCCAGTCCGCCGCCCGGATATGGGCGAACCTCACGACCAGACGCACGATGCTGGGAGAGTGCTTGATCGCCGGAATCGACACCCGGATGGCGACGAAGACGAGCAACTGCGGCAGCGCGAAGCGCGCCGTGCGCACCAGCGCCACGCGGGCCCCGTGGAGGCGCAACGCCCGCGCGAAGTACCAGGGGACCAGGAACAGGTACGTCTCGCGCACCGCGACGCCGATCGCTCCGAGGAGCGGCAGCGCGCGCTCACGTCCGCGCAACACCAGCAGCGGCGTCAGCGTCATCAGGAACAGGCAGGCAGGGTCGGTCAGCCAGTATTGGTATTCGTACCAGCGCACCATTCCGGGGAGCAGCCCCGCGAGGGCCGTGCCGAGGATCGCCAATCGGCGGTCGAACTCGAGGGTGCGCAGGATCAGGTACAGCGCGGCGAGGGCCGCGATCAGCGACAGATTGGTCAGGAGGTAGAAGGCGAGATCCATCTCGACGCCCACGCGGGTGAGCCCGTAGACGACGATCGGGACCAGTACCCGGAAGCCATAGGGCGAGTGGCGCGCCAGCGGGCTGTGCGCCCAGTGGCGCGGCCCAGCCGCCATCTCGATGTAGCGCCAATGATCGGTTTCGGGGACGCTCTCCGGGGGCGGCATGAGGCCGCGCGCGTGGGCGACCCACGCGGCGTTTCCGACGACGAGCAGCAACGCGAGCGTCGCACCGAGGACGAGTTCACGGCCCCTCGCCCGGGCCGGCGGGGATGGAGCGGCGGTCGGGTCGTGATTGCTCGACATGGGAGGGGCGATGCGGGGACGGTATTGCCTTTCTAACACTTCTCGCATGGCTGCATAGATCCAGTGAAGAGAACGGTAGGAAAAGCAATACCGTCCCCACGCCCTCCCCGTCCCCACGCCCGCCGCCGACGCCTCAGCCTTCGAGTGCCCGCAGGAAGGAGTCCGCCCAGGTCGCCGCGTTGGTGCGCTCGACCGCCTCGAGGAGGCGGGCGTGTCGGGCGCGGCGCTCGTCCTCGTCCATGCGCAGCGCCCGGTCGAGGTCGGCGGCCAGCCCGTCGACGTGGAACGGGTTGGTCAGCAGGGCGTCGCGCAGCTCGACCGCCGCGCCCGCGAAGCGCGACAGGAGCAGCACCCCGGGGCACCGGGGATCCTGCGCCGCGACGAACTCCTTGGCGACGAGGTTCATGCCGTCGCGCAACGGCGTGACGAGCCCGACGTCGGCGGCCCGGTACAGCTGCGCGAGGTGGCTGCGCCGGTACGACCGGTAGAGGTAACGCACCGGCGTCCAGTGCGCCTCGCCGAACTCGCCGTTGATCCGCCCGACCACGTGCTCGACGCGGCGGCGCTCCTCGGCGTACTCGGGGACCTCGGCGCGCGACGGCACCGAGACCTGCACCACCGATACCTTGCCGCGCCATTCCGGCGAGCGATCGAGGAGCCGCTCGACGGCGCAGAGGCGCTCGGGGATGCCCTTGGTGTAGTCGAGCCGATCGACGCCGACGACCAGCTGCGTCGAGGCGGTGGTCCGCAGGAGCGCGCCGATCTCCTCGTTGGTCTGCGCCGACGCGTCCTCCCGGATGTCCTCGGGGATGATGCCGATCGGGAAGGCGCCGGTCCGAGCGCGGACGCCGTCCCCGATCAGCACGTCGCCCCTCTGGTGGCACCCGGCGACGGCGCGCGCGGCGCGACGGAAGTGATCGAGGTCTCCCGGCGTCTGGAAGCCGACGAGATCGAAGCGCAGCATGTCGGACACGACGCGTGCGTGCCAGGGCAGCGTCGCGAGCAGGTCGGGCGATGGGAACGGCACGTGGAGGAACAGCCCGATGCGGCCGCGGTGGCCGCGGCGACGGAGCGCCGCTCCGGCCAGGAGCAGGTGGAAGTCGTGGACCCAGACCGGGGCGTCGTCGGCGACGATCTGGGACACCGCGTCGGCGAACGCCTCGTTGGCGGCCACGTAGGCGGTCCACTCGTCGTCGCGGAAGTGCATCCGGCTCGGGAACGAGTGCAAAAGCGGCCACAGGGCGCGGTTGCAGAAGCCGTTGTAATAGTCGCGCACCAGCTCGCTCGGAAGGTCGATCCACGCCAGCGCCGGGTGCGAGGCGTCGTCCATGCCGAACAGCCGCGTCGGCCCGCTGCGCCCGCTCCACCCGAACCAGAGGCCGTCGCGCGCCGCCAGCACCGGTTGCAGGGCCGACACCAACCCGCCGACCGGGCGCTTGCGCTCGTCCGGGAGCGCCGGCGAACGGAGATCGGGGAGGCGGTTCGAGACGACGAGCAGCCGCCGCAGCCTCCGCGCCTTCGGAACGAAGGACGCCGCCGGCGCGCTCGTCTCGGTCGCCGCCGCTGTCACCTCGGGTACGACGATCCTCCGCGGTCGAATTCTCCCGGCCATCCGGCACCTCTTTCCCGGCCCGGCGCGCGAACGTCGTGTCAGGCCTGCCCCCCCCGTGCCTGGCGTGCTCGGCCGTGGGGGTGCCGCGAGCTTAGCACGCGACGGGTGGGCCACCGGGAGGCGCGATCCGATCGCGCCTCGCCCGTCCGCTCGGCTCCCCAGACGGGCCGAGGGCCGGCACGAAAAAACAAATTGACCCGCCGCCGATCGCACGGCTTGATGGGCGCGACCGGTTGCACGCGGGCCCCTCGGGGTGAGGGCGCCCGGAGGCCGGTCTGGGGACAGGAGGGCTCATGACGCGAACCTATGACCCGCAGTCGACCATCTTCCTGCCGCGATTGACCGCCGCCGTGGCCGCGGCGATCGGCACGCAACTGCTCGGCGCGGCGGCGGCGCACAAGAAGCTCGCCGCCAATACCGCCGCGGCGCGCGATCGCTTCGGCGGCGCGAATGCCGCGCTGCAGGACGCGTTGCGCGCCGACCTTCAGGCAGGCGGCGACGAGCCCGCCCACGAGCCGGCCGATCGCAAGGAGTCCACCACCTGGTCGGGCGCCGCGGGGTGGCTCGAATCGCTCGCCCGGATGCCGCTCGACGCCGCGAAGGTCCAGATCGCCGAGCGCCTGTACGGCGAGCTGTTCCCCGAGGGGCTCGCCTTCCTGCGCCTGCCGGTCCTCGAGAAGTGGACCGAGACCAGCCGGCGCCTCGCCCACATCGACCAGCGCAAGCTCGCCGCCGACTTCGCGGCGCTCGGCGGCGCCGACGTGCTCGGGGCGCTGCGCGAGACCCACGCCGCCACCGGCGTCGCCGCCGGCATCACCGCGCCGACGCCCGCTCCGGTCGTTTCGCCGGCCGTCCGCGCCCGCTTCGACGCCTGGAAGGCGGCCGTGCGGTGCTACGTACTCCAGGTCATCGCCAACGCCGCGCTGGCCGACACGGCGGAGGCGACGGCGCTGGCGGCCGAGCTGGTCGCGCCGCTCGCGAAGTACGAGCCGCCGCCCGCGGTGCGCCGCGCCAAGGGCACCGCCCCGGCGACGCCCGCCGCGCAGTAGCTCCCCCGCCCGCCGGGAAACGAGAACCCGGCCACGAAAGCGGCCTCCTGCCTGGATCCACCCGCCGAACCGGAGGGAAGAGCGGTCGCGGCCGTCGATCCACCCCCGAAATCGAAGTGCAGAGCGGTTTTCCGCCTGGATTCACCCGCGGAAGCGAAGTGAAGAGCGGTTTTCCGCCTGGATCCACCCCGCGGAACCGAAGTGAAGAGCGGTCGGGGGCCTGGATCGACCCGGCGAAGCGAAGCGAGGAGCGGTTTTGGGGTGGGCCAAAGCCGCCGGCGCGGTCTGGGCCTGGTGCCGCCCGGGTCAGGGCGAGAAGCCGGCCTGCCGCAGCCAGTCGCGCGCGGTCGCGACGAAGGCGCGCCCCGCGTCCAGCTCGCGACGGCACTCGTCCTCCGTCAGGACGAAGCCGCGCGTGTAGTCGGCCGACTCGCGGTACGCCTGGATGCGGCGCAGCGTCGCCGCGAGGTCACCGGGGAGCCGCCCGGTCTTGATGAAGTGCATCCCGAACTGACCGAGGAGCCCGTGGTGAGTCGTCGGCTCCAGCCCCTCGACGAGCAGCAGCGCCAGCGTCGCGTGATAGAGCGCGTAGTAGAGGCGGCTCATCGCGTCGCGGCCGAGCCCGAGATCGACCAGCGCCTCGGCCGCGCGCAACGCCTCGGCCGAGCGTGCGAGCTCCTCGGCGACGTTCGCCCGCTGGTTCTCCGCCGTCACAGCGCGACCCCTTCGCGCTCGATGTCGCGGGCGATGCGGCGCTCGCGCGCGCGGAGGTGCGACCACTCCGCCACGTCCATCACCGTTGGGGCGACGTCGAGTCCCTCGTGATCCAGGAGGACCGCGACCGCGAGGTCGAAGGGGACCCGGCGCGTGACCGCGTCGAGCGAATCGACGAGCACGAACACGTCGACGTCGCTGTCCGGTCGCGCGTCGCCCCGCGCCCACGAGCCGAAGAGGCGGACGTCGAGCACCCGCGCTCCGAGCGCCTCGCGAAGGCGCGCGGCGAAGGCCTCGACGGCGGCGCGGATGCGCGGCGGCAGGGGCGCGTCCATGGCGTGACACTAGGCTCGGGCCGCGGCGGGCGCAAGCGCGGCCCCTTGCCCCTCCGAAGGGTGCCTAAGGGCGGCGGGGGGCCCCCCACTCTTCGTGGCCGTGGCCGTGGCCGTGGCCGTGGCCGTGGCCATCTACTTCAGCACCATCTTCGTCAGCCTCGACACGATGCGCTCGAGTCGCTCGCTGAGCGGCGCAAGATCCTCGGGCGGCGCGAAGCCCAATGCCCCACACGCGTCGACGATGGCGGCGCACTCCAACGCTGAGCCTCGGGCGATAGAGTAGTGCTGCACGCCGTCAGCGCCGCGCCGGCCGTTCCCCTCGGCGATATTGAGCGGGATCGAAAGTGCGGCCCGTCGAAGTTGATCGCCGAGCGATGCGTACCCCCGCGGCATTCGCTCTGCGAGCGGTGCGCCGCGGCCAAGAAAGTCGACCGCGCGGCGGCAGACGTCGAGTTGCTGGAAACCGAACGGCCCGAGCTCATCGGCAGCGCAGGTCGGGAAGTTGCGCGCGAGCCGGCAACGGCCACGTTCACGGCCACGAGAAGTGGGGACCCCCGTCTCCGTCATGCCCCCCCTCCCAGGGCGATCGCATCAAAACCTGGATCATTCCGATCGGATAGCAGTCTTGCCTGACAGAACATTGCGACTTCCTCTGCGCCGTGATCCTATGGGCAGCCATGAGCCCAAAGAAGCCGACTGGCGAGA
>JAJXSP010000211.1 GCA_021784515.1 Myxococcales bacterium
CTGCCTAATCTGGTCCACGGCGGCCCCGGTCGGGCGGGCGGCGGCGAAGAGCTGGGCGGGCTGCGCGGGCTCTCGCTCTACCTGCAGCGGACCGCGTTGCAGGGTGACAAGCCGCTCGTCGAGTCGATCGCTCGGCAGAACCGCGGCTGAATCAACGGCGCCGCGCGCGCGCGAAGGCGAGGGCGCGCAGGCGCGGCACCAGAGCGTCGCGGAAGGCGAGGAGGCGCCCCGGCTCGACGCCGCCCGGCAGGATCGCGTCGGGGGCGATCGACAGCTCGCTCAAGATCCACGCGAGCGTCGCCGGATCGGCACCCGCTTCCTTGCGCTCGACGTCGGTGAATGTCCGGTCGAGGTCGCACCCCGCCTCGACGAGCGCCTGGAGGTCGACGAGGTCCTTTATCTCGCTGCGCGACAGCAGGGTGCAGATCTTGTTGGCGGCGATCTCGCGCAGCCTGTCGACGCGGATCGCGCCGAACTCCGCTTTCTCGGTCTCCACCATCGGGGCGCGATCGATCACCAGGTCGACGATGCACTGCTCGTCGCCGCGGTCGACCCGGACGCGGCGGAAGTCGGCGTACACCTGCATCGGCGCGACGGTGGCGCCGCACGCGGCCGCAGCCTCGGCGACGGCGCGCGCCGGCTCGGCGAGATCGAGACCGGGGGCGGCGAAGAGATCGAGATCCTCGGTGTCACGGTGGGCGAAGTAGAAGCCGGCCAGCGCCCCGCCGCCGGTGAGGAACATGCGCCGCTCGCGCGCGAAGAACCCCGCGAGGAGATCGCGCTGGAGCGGCGTGAGGCGGCTACCAGGCGGCGGAGAGGAGCCCATCCTTGCGCCATCCCTCGAAGAGGAACTCCCAGAACCGGCGGCGCCGCCCGAGGTGGCGCCGGATGTACTCCCAGTTCTCGAGGACGTCCTCGATGCTGAGGTAGCTCCAGATCTCGCCGTAGTTCGCCTCGCGCAGGATGCGCGCCTGCCACTGCGCGCGGGCGTCGCGATCCGGCGAGCGCAGCCGCTCGCGCAGTACCGCCTCGGTGACCGGGACGTCCCAGAGGAACCAGGGGCGGTCGCGCATGGCGAAACGATAGCACGCTGAGCAACGACCGAGCGCAACCCGGCGTCTCCCTCGCCGCAGGCGGCTTCTTCGGTGACCGTTCCCGGCCCGCCGGCGCCAACCGTAGATGCCGGTGAGCGCCTTCCGGGCCGGGAGGTGGTCACCGGAGATACCGGTGAGTGCCTCCCGGCCCGGGAGGTGGCAACCGGAGGTGCAGGTGAGCGTCTCCCGAGCAGGGAGACGGCAAGTGGAGGTCTCGGCGGGCGTCTTCCGGCCTGTCTGGGGGCGGGGAAGCACCTTCTTTCACATGCACTGCGCGAGGAGGACGCTCACCGTGTCGTCGAATCCGTTGACGACGGCGAGGTCGACCTTGCCGTCGCCGTCGAAATCGCCCACTGCCACGGAATATGGGGCCGAACCGGTGCCGTGGTCCACCTTCGCCGCGAAGGTGCCCGCGCCCTGGTTGAGGAGCACGCTCACCGTCTTCGCGTTGGCGTTGGCGACGGCGAGGTCGGGCTTGCCATCGCCGTTGAAGTCGCCTACCGCCACGGAGTACGGGGTAAGACCAGTGGGGTAATCCAGCTTGGCGGCGAAGGTTCCGGCTCCCTGGTTGAGGAGCACGCTGACCGTGTTCGTGTTGGCATCGCCGGTGGCGAGGTCCAGCTTGCCATCGCCATTGAAGTCGCCCACCGCCACGGAGTACGGGGTAAGACCAGTGGGGTAATCCAGCTTGGCGGCGAAGGTGCCGGCACCCTGGTTGAGCAGCACACTCGCCGTGTTCGATTTGGCATTGGCGACGGCGAGGTCGGGCTTGCCATCGCCGTTGAAGTCGCCCACCGCCACGGACCGCGGCTGCGAGCCGGTGCCGTAGTCCACCTTCGCGGCGAAGGTTCCGGCTCCCTGGTTGAGGAGCACGCTCACCGTGTTCGACGTGTTGTTGGCGACGGCGAGGTCGGGCTTGCCGTCGCCGTTGAAGTCGCCTACGCAGATGAAAAACGGGAACGAGCCGGCGGCGTAGTCGGCTCTCGCGGCAAACATGCCTGCTCCAAGATTGAGGAGCACGCTTACCGTGTTCGACGTGGCGTTGGTGACCGCGAGGTCGGGCTTGCCGTCGCCGTTGAGGTCGCCGACCGCGACTGCAAAGGCGGCAAAACCGGTGGGGTAATCTACTTTGGCCGCGTAGGCGCCGGCGCCCTGGTTGAGCAGCACGCTCACCGTGTTCACGCCGGAATTGGCGACCGCGAGGTCGGGCTTGCCGTCGCCGTCGAAGTCGCCCACTGCCACAGAGTTGGCCCCGGGCCCAGTGTCGTAATCCACCTTCGCCGCGAAGCTGCGCGCTCCCTGGTTGACCACCTGATTGAGGAGCACGCTGACCGTGTTCGCGCTCGCGTTGGCGACGGCGAGGTCGAGCTGGCCGTCGCCGTTCAGGTCGCCCACCGCCACTGAATACGGCGTCCCTCCGGTGGCGTAGTCGACCTTGGCTGCGAAGGAGCCCGCTCCCTGATTGAGGAGCACGCTCACCGTGTTCGGGTTCCCGTTGGCGACGGCGAGGTCGAGCTTGCCATCGCCGTCGAGGTCGCCCATCGCCACGGAAAATGGGTTCGTGCCTGCGGCGTAATCAACCTTTGCAGCGAAAGTGCCCGCGCCTTGGTTGAGCAGCACGCTCACTGTGCTCGGATTGTAGTTGGCGATTGCGAGGTCGGGCTTGCCGTCGCCATTGAGGTCGCCCACCGCCGCCAAGCGCGGCTGGAAACCAGTGGCGTAGTCGACCTTGGCGGCGAAGCTGCCCCCTCCCAGGCTGAAGAGCACGCTCACCGTGTTCGAGCCGTAGTCGGCGACGGCGAGGTCGGGTTTGCCGTCGCCGTTGAGGTCGCCCACCGCCACGGAAACCGGCTGCAGACCGACCGCATGGTCGACCTTCGCGGCGAAGGCACCTGCGCCCCGGTTGAGGAGCACGCTCACCGTGTTGGCGCCGAAGTTGGTGATGGCGAGGTCGGGCTTGCCATCGCCATCGAGGTCGGCTACCGCGACGGACATCGGGGTCACTCCGGTGGTGTAGTCGGCCTTCGCCGCGAAGGTGCCCGCGCCTTGGTTGAGAAGCACGCTCACCGTGTTTGCGTCGTGGTTGGCGACGGCGAGGTCGGGCTTGCCATCGCCGTTGAGGTCGCCCACCGCCACGGCCTGCGGTGAAGTGCCGGTAGGGAAGTCGACCTTCGCCGCGAAGGCGCCTGCGCCACGGTTGAGGAGCACGCTCACCGTGTTGGCGTCGTAGTTGGTGACAACGAGATCGGGCTTGCCGTCTCCGTTGAAGTCACCCGCCGCCACGGAAAGCGGCTTCGCTGCAACGCCGTAATCCACCTTCGCCGCGAAGGTGCCCGCTGCCAAGCAAGACGACGGTACCAGCATGTCCGCCCCCGCGAGGTCGGGCATCATTGGCGTTATCACGAGGTCCGGGTGCGCCACCGTGAAATCGGGCATGGCGAAATCCGGCACAGCGAAATCGGGCATCGCGAAATCGGGCATGGCGAAATCAAGCATGGCGAGATCAGGCATCGCGAAATCGGGCATGGCGAAATCAAGCATGGCGAAATCCGGCACAGCGAAATCGGGCATCGCGAAATCGGGCATGGCGAAATCGGGCACAGCGAAATCGGGCATCGCGAAATCGGGCACAGCGAAATCGGGCATCGCGAAATCGGGCATCGCGAAATCGACCGTAGCGAGGTCGGCCGCGGCCGCGTCGACGGCCGAAACCCCGGCGACCTCGAGCGACAGCGTCGCGCACGTGCCGTCGAGGACCCGGCTCGCGTGGCCGGTTCCCACAATGACCCCCGAGGTCTTCGCCACCACGTCGACCAGCAGCGTCTTCCCGGCGGGGTAGCCGGCCGAAAAGTCGATCTCGATCGTGTCGTTATCGTTGCCAACATTGTGCGGCCGTGAATTCGCGATCATTCCGTCACCGACGACAGAGGCGGTGATGCTGATTTGATCGGCGGCGGCAGCCAGGGCGTCGTAATCGACTGTCAAAAAGACCGTCCCGGCGGTGCAGGGAGCGTTTCGACAGCCCGCACCGACGAACGCCGCGAGCGCGAACAGCAGATTGGGCAGCGAAGGTCGCATCACATCCCGGGATGGTGAGCGTGCCGTCCGAGGGCGTCGGGCCGCGCGCCGGCAGGCCGAAGGCGAGCCCGAGGCCGACGCCCGCGGCGACGACCACCGCCCCGCCGATCGCGAGCCCGATGGCGAGCCCCCGACGCGATCGCAAGGGCGGGGCGACCGAGGGTGGCGGCGGTGCGACCAACGACGCGGGGCTCACCGGCCGCGCGACCTCGGCCGGCGGGGCGGCCGGTGCCGCCTCGAGTTGCACGCGCGGAGCTTGCGCGCCTTCCGCCGGAGCTTTCTCGGCCGCTGCCGGCGCCGGTGGGGCAAACGGCCGCGCGAGTTGAGCCGAAAGCTCGGCGATCGTCCGCTCGACCTCCGCCCGGTCGCTCGCGTCGGGCGACATGCGGAGATAGGTCTCGTAAAAGTTCTTCGCCTCGCCGAATTCGCCGAGCGCCTTGTGGCACTGCGCAATGTTGTAGAGGAGCGCCGGCGATTCGAACTTGAGATAGGAGCGCTCGAACGCGGCGAGCGCCTCGCGAAACCTGCGCAGGTCGAACAGGCGCGCTCCCTCGGTGTACGCCTCGATCGCGGCGGCCTTGTCGTCGGGGCCGGCGAGCGCAGGTGGGGCCGCGCAAAGAACGATCACCAGCCACGCTGCCCTCATTCGCCCTCCAAGGGGAGGGAGTGGACAGCACGCGTCGCGAGGATGTCAAGCCAGCCGCGGACGCCGCCCCTGGAGACGAGTGGAAAAGCGAATACCGCCCCAATCGCCTCCTACGCCGGGAGTCGCCGAATGTGGGCGTTGACGTGGTCGAGGTAGAGCGGAATATCGCGGAGCGCGTCGCCGAGCGCGGCGTGGATCCGGCAGGGATCGATCTCGTCGTACTCGTGGGCGATGCGGTTGCGCAGGCCGGCGCAGGCGGCGATGGTGCGAGCGAACTCCGGCGAGAGCACGCCGAGCCCTGCGAGCTGCAGGAAGGAATCGTAGTAATCCCGAGGGGGCGGGAGACCGGATTCGGTCACGAGGTGGTAGTTGATGTCGACCATCCTTCCGATCGCACGCTCGAGAAGACGCTCGGCGGCGAGCTCGTCGGTGGGCGACGCGAGGTACTCGGCGAGGCTGCGGGTCGCGAGGGCGGCGACGCGACGCAGGTCGTCGGTGATGAGCACCATCTTGCGGGTGATGAGCTCGGCGTCGATCACCGCCGCTCCTGCAGGAAGCGCTCGACGTACGCGCGCTCCATCGCCAGGAAACGGCGGTGATCCTGGTAACGCCGCCAGGCGAGCATCTTGAGCTCGGCGAGCCGCCGAGGAGCGCCGTGGAGGAGACGGCAAGCGCTCACAACTTTTTCGAGGAGGAGCGGGTCGGCGTGGTCGAGGACTACGAGGTCCACCGCTCGCTCGTTCGATGCCGCCTGGAGATCCGCCATCAACTCGAGCTGAGCTGCGAAGGTGAGTCCGGCGCGGCTGAGAACGGCGATGTCGAGGTCGCTGCGCGCGTGCGTACGCCCCGCCACCGTCGAGCCGAACTGGAGGATCAGCTGGAGGTCGTGCCGACGGGCGATCGCATCGAGGAGCGCGGCGTCCACGTTTCGATCATACGTCCGCCTCGTTACCCCCGGAAACAAAGTCGCTGGAGCGGGCGGGAACGTGGCCCATAGACCGCACTTCGTCTCGTCGCTGTCGGCCGGCTCACCGACGGCGATCGCCTGGAAAGATCCGCCGAGCCCCCGTAGTATTAGAGAGTATGGCCTCGTCTGGCGACGACGATCCGTTCGCCGCTCGCGCGCTGGTTCCGCTGGCGCCGCGCCCCCCGGCGGTCACCCCCGCGCCCGCGATCACCGACGCGCGTCGCGCCGCCCGGATCGTCGGCGGCCTGCTCCTCTCGACCGGGACGCCGGCGGCGGAGGAGGTGACGCGGGCCAACGCCGGCCTCGGGCGCCTCGGGCGCGCGCCGCTCGGCCAGGGAGACTTCGTCGTCGAGACGCCCGAGTCGCTCGCGCCCCTGGTGCCGGCCGAGCTGCGTCCGGGGCTGCTCGCCCTGCTCGTCGAGCTGGCGGGCGACGAGCCGATCCGCCGCCGCCTCGCCAACTCGTACGCGGCCTTGTGGCGCGACGACGCGCCGCCGCGCCCCGAGGCCGTCCCGGCACGGGCCCCGACGGTGCTGAAATGGTTGATCGGCGATCTGCCGCGCCATCACGCCGGCCGCTCCCCCGAGCCCGAAGGAGGAGACACGATGTCCGAAGGCCCCTACCGCGGCCAGGCCGCGCCTGTCGCGACGGTGGCGCCCGTTGAGCGCACCCCGCTGCGCACCCGCGTCGAGCGCATCCGCGGCGAGTTCCTGCAGGTCGTCGAGGCGGTGGAGAAGGTGATCATCGGCAAGCGCGACGTGATCGAGCGCGTGCTCGGCGCGATGGCGGCGCGCGGCCACGTCCTCCTCGTCGACGTGCCGGGCGTCGGCAAGACGCAGCTGTGCAAGGCAATCGCGGCGGCGATCGAGTCGCGCTTCGGGCGCGTGCAGTTCACGCCCGACCTCCTGCCGATGGACATCACCGGCGCCAGCGTCTACGACATGCGCGACAAGTCGTTCGTGTTCCGGCCCGGGCCGGTGTTCGCGCACCTCCTGCTCGCCGACGAGATCAACCGCGCCACGCCGAAGACGCAGTCGGCGCTGCTCGAGGTGATGGAGGAGCGCTGCGTCACCGTCGACGGCGTGACACACCGGCTGGAGGAGCCGTTCTGCGTCCTGGCGACGATGAACCCGCTCGATCACCAGGGCACCTACGCGCTGCCGGCGGCGCAGATCGATCGCTTCATGGTGATGCTCGAGCTCGGCTACCCGTCGCCCGACGACGAGGTGCGCGTGCTCGATCGCCACCTCGGCCCGGAGCCGGCGCTGGCGCAGGTGCAGCCGGTGGTCTCCCGCGCGGCGTTCCTCGAGTGGCGCGAGACGGTGCCGCTGATCCACGTGGCGCCGGGCATCAAGCGCGCGGCGGTCGACTACGTCAACGGCCTGCGCCGCGACGCCGAGGAGGGCCACGCGGTGAGCCCGCGCGCGACGCTGGCGTGGGTCCGCGCATCGCAGGCGAGGGCGATGCTGTCGGGGCGCGAGTTCGTGACGATGGAAGACCTGCTCGAGGTGGCGCCGGACGTGTTGCGCCACCGGCTGTGGACGGAGGGGACGACCGTGCGCGAGCGGCTGCGCGCGGTGCAGAACCGCCTGGCCGCCCAAGGAGGTACGCGATGAACCGGAGCCCTCTTTCCCGCGCGGCGCGGATCGCCACGCTGGTGGTCCCGTCGCTGGTGGCCTGGGCGGTCGTGCTGTCGTCGGACGGGACGGCGCGGCTGCTCCGGGCGGTCGGCGAGGCGCTCGTCCCGCTGTGGCTGGTGATGATCGGCGCGCTGCTGGTGCGGCTCGTCGAGGGCGTGCTCGGACGACGCGCGGCGCCGGGCGGATCGCCGCTCGACCACCTCGACGTGCTGACGGCGACGGGGCGCGCCGTGACGTGGAGCGGCGCCGTGGCGGTGGTGGCGGCGGTGGCGACCGGCTGGGCCAGCCTCGCCGTCGTCGGCATGCTCGGCCTCGGCGCGGTCTACGTCACCGTCACCTGGACCGCGCTCGTCGCCGGCGGCGAGGAGCCGTGGCGCGGCGCGACGGTGCGGCGGGCGATCGTCCCGGAGACGGCCGTCGAGGGCGATCCGCTGCGCGAGGAGGTACGCCTGTCGGGCGTGCGCATCCCGTCGGGCTACCGGCTGTTCGCGCGCGGCGACACCGGCCGCCTCGGCGCGCAGAGCCGCTACGTCGTCGGCGCGGAGGCCGCCGGGGCCGAGGTGCTCCTCGAGAGCGAGCTCGGCGAGGCGCCGCGCGGCGAGCACGAGCTGCCGCCGCTTTCGCTGTGGCTGGGCGACGTGCTCGGCCTCTGCCGCACGCCGATCCACCACCTCGGCCCGACCCGCTACACCGCGCTGCCGCGCCCCGGCGCCGTCGACGGCGTGCGCAACCTCCTCGGCCGTGGCGGCGACGACGCCATCGCCGTCGAGACGCGCCGCCTCCCGACCGAGGGCAGCTTCCGCATGCGCGAGTACGTCCCCGGCGACGACGCGCGCCGCATTCACTGGGTCCGTTCGCTCGCCGCGCGCCAGCTCGTGGTGCGGCTGCCCGACGAGATCCCGCCCGCCGAGCCGGCGGTGCGCCTGATCCTCGATAGCCAGCTCGTCGGCGCCGAGTCGCTCGCGTGCAAGGCGCCGCAGGAGCTGCTCGACGCGCTGGTCCGGATCTGGCTCGGCGTGGGCCGCGCCCTCGCCGCCGCCGGCGTGCGCGTCAACCTCGTCGCGGCGGTGGAGCGCGGCGACGCCGTGGTGGCCACCGAGCGTCCGCTCCGCCAGCGGTCGCCGGGAGAGGCGCTGCGCCTCGGGGCGCGCGTGCGCTGGCAGCCGTCGCTCCCGCCGGCGGCGCTCCTTTCGCGGGGACGCGAGAAGCAGGTGATCGTCTCGAGCCGCCCGCGCCCCGTCGGTGACGATGCCGGCGACGTGCTGTGGATCGCGGTGCCCGAGGTGGTGTGGACCTCGCCCGAGCCGTGGCCGGCAGAGCGTTCGCCGTGGCGGCTGCCCTTCCCGATCGGCTCGGCCGAGAACCGCACCGGCCACCGCCTCGCGGAGCGCCGCCGCGCCCTGCGCGCGCGCCGCGACGGCGCGTTGTTCAACGACCTCCTGTGCTGGACCGATTGGAAGGCGCTGTCGGGGGCGCTGGTGGCGCGGCCCAAGGACGGCCGCATCGCGCTCGAGGTGATCCCATGACGCCGACGGTGTCGCGCCGCGACCGTCTCCCCTCACTGCGTTCGGGATACCGTTCGCCGTGGTTCGCTTCGCTTCGCTCCGCTCACCGGGCTTCGCCCGGGCTCACATACGCCTCGCCGGTGGTGCTGTTCTACTGGCTGCTGCTCGCCGGCGGGCTCGCCGTCTATACGGTGATCCGATGGGACGACCTCGAGGGGATGGCGCCGCTGTGGGCGGGCGCCGTCGCCGGCTCGGCGCTGGGTCAGGTGCTGGCGCTGCGCGACCTGCGGCTGTGGCTCGCCGCGCTGATCGTCGTCGCCGTTCCGCTCGCGCTGCAGCCCTTCGTGCCGTGGGCGCTGGAGACGCCGCTCTTCCTCTCCTTCGCCCCGGCGGCGCTGTGCGGCTACCTCGCGCTCTCCGATCGCTTCGGCCTGGCCGCCTTCTGGTTCCCGGCGGTGATCTGGATGCTGGCGATCCTCGAGCACGTCGACGTCGGCGCGCGCTCGCTGCGCGACGGGCTCGACGGCGGCGGGGGCGCGCTTTTGGCCGGGCTGGCGGTGCTGTTCTTCGCCTTCCTGCGCGCGCGCGAGGAGCGCCGCGTCGGGCTGTGGCAGGCGGTGGCGGCGGTGCCGCTGGCGACGGCGACGCAGGGCGCGATGCTGCGCGAGGCGCCCGGCCACGGCCTGGTGCGCGTGGCGTGGATGGCGATGATCGGAGGACTCAGCCTCGGTCTCACCGCCTGGGTGGCGCCGCACCTGTGGACGATCGAGAACCTGCCGGGGGGCGTGGCGGTGCAGGGGACCGGCGAGATCGCGGGCCCCGGCGACGGCCTGCCCTGCTGCCCGACGGCCGGGGAGTGGGCGCAGCGCGCGCGCGTCCGCGAGTTCCTCGACCTCGGGCGCGGCCGCGCGGAGGAGCCGCCGCAGCCGGGGGTGGACTGCGGGCTCTGCCCGACGGGCGGCGCGATCCCGCTCGGCGGCTCGATGACCGTCGCGCAGGCGATCGTGCCGGTGGCGCCGACGCAGCCGGTCGCTCCCGCGGCCGGACCCGCCCCGATCGCCGCGGCCATCACCGTCGCGCCGCCGGCGCCCG
>JAJXSP010000212.1 GCA_021784515.1 Myxococcales bacterium
GTCCTCGACGCCGCCTACCGCGACGTCCTCATGCCGAAAAAGCTCGCCCTTGCCCGCCGCTACGTCGAGGAGCAGACCTTCGCGCGCGACCTCTACCTCATGTTCCGCACCGTCGAGGCGGTCGTCCTCCCGCCTCGGAGCTAGCGCGCCGCGACGAGGACGCCGTCGGCGATCAACGCCTCCACCAGTTGGCAGGTCGCGCCGTGCGGCAGGCCGCTCACCGCGAGAAGGTCGTCGACGCGGATCCCGTCGCCGACGCGCGACAGGACGAAGGCGGTGGTCGGCGTCATCGAGGAGGGCACGCGCCCGACGACCACCTCGCGGTCGAGCAGCGGCTGGAGGCGATCGCGCGCCTCGACGGCCGAGAGCCGCGCGCGCCGGCGCGGGGGCGCTTGCCGCGCGGGGAGGCAGGCCCGGAGCGCCGCCCCCATCTCCTCCGCCGCCTGGAAGCGCCTCTCCGCGTCGCGCATCATCGCGCGCGTCACCACGCCCTCCACCTCGGGCGGGATGCCCGCTCCCGGGGCGCGCCGGCGAAGCGGCTGCGGGTCGTCGCACAGCTGGCGCCGCAGCAGCTCCATCACGTCGCGGTCGTCGAACGGCGGCGCGCCGGCGAGCAGCTCGTAGAGCACGACGCCGAGGGAGTACAGGTCCGCGCGTCCGTCGGCGTCGCCGCCGAGCGCCTGCTCGGGCGCGAGGTAGCCGGGCGTGCCGAACACCGCGCCGGCGACGGTGAGCGGCCGCGCCGAGGCGTCCGCGAGGCGTGCCTTGGCGATGCCGAAGTCGAGCAGCTTCACCTGGTCGCCGCGCGGGCCGGGTCCGAGCAGGACGTTCGACGGCTTGATGTCGCGGTGCACGATCCCGTGCAGGTGGACGGCGGCGAGCGCGTCGCACAGCTGCCGGCCGATCTCCACCGCGCGCGGCCAGGCGAACGCGCCCGACTGCGCGAGGTGCTCGGCGAGGCTCTGCCCGGCGGCCAGCTCCATTACGAAGTAGGGCGCGCCACCGTCGGTGAGGCCGAGGTCGATCACGCGCACCACGTTGCGGTGGTCCACGCGCGACAGCGCGCGCGCCTCGCGCAGGAAGCGGCCCACGGTCTCCCTGTCGGGGGCCTGCGGCGTGGCGATCATCTTCAGCGCGAATCGCTTGCCGAGGAGCAGGTGCTCGACGAGGTAGACCGCGCCCATTCCCCCGGCGGCGATCGGCGCGACCACGCGATAGCGCCGCCCAACCTCGGAGCCGACCGCGAGGCAGCCGTCGCTGCCGATCGGCGCCCCCGCGATCGCCCCCCATGCCTCCCCCGAGCCCTCCATTCACGCCTCCCGCACAGTGCCCGGACGCCGCTGCTGGGCCCGGTCGATCGTTCGTCGCCTGTGCAACCGACCCGCCACCCCCTGGGCGGCCGGGCGGTCGGGCCGCGCCGTCGGCCGATCGGAAGCGCGCTTCCGATCCCGGGGAAAGGGCGCTCCCACGACGGGAACGATGTTTCCCCTCGCTGGTCCGTGGACGCGTCGCGCACGCGCGCGCCGGGCGGCGCGGTATCCTCCCGCAATGACGACGCGCCGCTCGACGATCGACGCCTTCTTCGAGACCGCCCGCCGCCTCGGCGGCCGGATCGCGCTCCGCCACCGCGTCGCGGGCGCGTGGCAGGAGACCAGCTGGACCGAGTACGCGCGCCTGGTGCGCCGCGCCGCGCGCGCGCTGGTGCACCTCGGCGTCCCCGTCGGCGGCGCCGTCAACATCGTCGGCCCGAACCGCCCCGAGTGGGTGATCGCCGACCTCGCCGCGATGGCCGCCGGCGGCGTGGCGGCGCCGATCTACCCCACGCTGACCGACGAGGGCGTGGCCTTCGTCGCGGCGCACAGCGAGGCGCGCGTGGCGGTGGTCCACGACGAGCGGCAGCTCGCCAAGCTGCGCACGCACCGCGAGCGCCTCCCGCACCTCCGGCACGTCGTGCTGATGGAGGGGCAGGGCGACGGCGAACCGCGTTGGTCCGGCACGGCTTGCCGGACCGGCGCGGGAGGTGCGGAACCCTCTTTGGGTTCCGCGCTCGAGGTCCTTTCGTGGCGCGACTTCCTCGCGCTCGGCGACCGCGTCACCGACGAGCAGCTCGACCGCCGGCTGGAGGCGATCCGGCCCGAGGACACGGCCACCCTCATCTACACCTCGGGCACCACCGGCACGCCCAAGGCGGTGATGATCCCGCACCGCAACCTGCTCTTCATCGGAGAGGCGAACGACGGCTCGATCCGCGCCACCGACGCCGATCACCTCCTCTCCTATTTGCCGATGAGCCACATCGCCGAGCAGATGCTCTCGATCCACATCGCCGCGGTGGCGGGCTACACCGTGTCGTTCTGCGAGAAGCTCGACGAGCTTCCGGTCCACCTGCGCGAGGTGCGCCCGACGGTGTTCTTCGGGGTGCCGCGGGTGTGGGAGAAGCTGCAGGCGAAGATGGTCGAGGCCGGCGCGGCCTCGCCGTGGGCGAAGAAGAAGATCGCCGCCTGGGCGCGCTCGGTCGGGTTGCGCGCCGGATACGCCAAGATGCGCGGCGCGCCCACCCCGCTCGGCTACGGGCTGGCGCAAAAGGTGGTTTATTCCAAGGTGCGCGAGAAGCTCGGACTCGACCGCGCCTGGTTCTGCGTCTCGGGCGCCGCGGCGATCGGCAAATCGACCCTCGAATTCTTCCTCTCGCTCGATATCCCGATCTACGAGGTCTACGGAATGAGCGAGTCGACCGGCCCGGCGGCGATCAACCGCGTGGACGCGTACCGCCTCGGCACCGTCGGCCAGGTGATCCCGGGGACGGAGATCAAGCTCGCGCCCTACGGCGAGATCCTGATGCACGGGCCGCACGTCTTCTCCGGCTACATGAAGGACGAGGCGGCGACGCGCGAGGCGCTCGACGCCGAAGGATGGCTCCATTCCGGCGACGTCGGTGAAATGGACGGAGACGGTTTTTTGCGCGTCACCGACCGCAAGAAGGATCTGTTCAAGACGGCGGGCGGGAAATACATCGCGCCGCAGCGGCTCGAGGGATTGTTGAAGGCGCTCCCCGGAGTCGGGCAGGCGGTGGCGATCGGCGACGGGCGGCGCTACGTCACCGCGCTCCTGACGCTCGATCCCGAGGCCGCGGCGCGCGAGGCGGAGAAGCACGGAATCGGGGCGCGCACCGTCGACGAGCTGGCGCGCGACCGGGCATTCCTGGCGCTGCTCGATTCGCAGCTGCAAGAGCTCAATGCCGGGCTGGCGTCGTTCGAGACGGTCAAGCGGATCAAGGTGCTTCCGGTCGAGTTCACCATCGAATCGGGCGAGCTGACTCCGACGCTGAAGGTGAAGCGGAAGGTGGTGGGCGAGCGGTATGCCGGGGAGATCGAGTCTCTGTATCGCGATTGATCCCGTCTCCAACCCTGACCCAAAGGAAACCGCATGAATCGTGTCGCGCTCGCCTTGGCGTTGATCCCCTTTTCCGCCGCCGCGGCCACCCTCGAGGTAGGCCCCGGTAAACCCTTTTCGAAGCCCTGCGCCGCCATCGCCGCCGCGCAGCCGGGCGACGTGATCGAGGTGGACGCGGCGGGCAACGGCACCTACGACGGCGACCATTGCGCCTGGAGCACCGATCAACTCACCGTCCGCGGCGTGCACGGCCGCGCCCGCATCGACGCCGGCAAGGTCCAGGCGAACATCGCCCAGGACAAAGGCATCTTCGTCATCTACGCGCCCAACGCCACCGTCGAGAGCTTCGAGCTGTCCGGCGCGGTGGACGATCCCAACTCGAAGAACGGAGCGGGCATTCGCCACCAGGGGCTGAACCTCGTGGTGCGGGACTGCTATTTCCACGACAACGAGGACGGCATCCTCGGCGGCCCGCTCGAAAATGGCCAGAATGCCGACGGCCAGGGCTCGGTGGAGATCGACAACAGCGAATTCTCCCACAATGGTCACGGCGACGGTTATTCGCACAACATGTACCTCGGCCACTACGCGCACTTCACCCTGCGCGCCTCCTATTCGCACGGCGCGCTGGTCGGCCACCTGGTGAAGTCGCGGGCGCTCGAGAACCGCATCCTCTACAACCGCATCACCGACGAGCCGGGCACCACCGCCAGCTACGAGCTGGACCTGCCCAACGGCGGGCTCTCGTACGTCATCGGCAACCTGATCGAGCAGGGCGCGCAGACCCAGAATTCGGGGATCGTCACCTACGCCGAGGAGGGCGGCACCAATCCCGATCAGCACCTCTTCTTCGTCAACAACACGGTCGTGAACGACTTGAACAAAGGCACCTTCGTCGCGGTGGCGGGGAACACTCCCGCCCAATTGACCAACAACGTCTTCGTCGGCTCCGGGACGGTGACGACGCAGGCGAATGCGATGCAGCAGGGCAACTGGGTGGCGGCGATGATGGGCGACCCGAAGCTGGTCAATCCGGCGGCGTTCGACTACCACCTCGCCGCCGGCTCGCCGTGCATCGACCAGGGGGTCGATCCGGGGATGGCCAATGGCCAATTGCTGGCGCCCGATTCGGAGTACGTGCACCCCGCCTCGAGCGAGGCGCGCGCGGTGGTCGGAAAGGCGATCGACGTCGGCGCCTACGAGTTTGGAAACCAGCCCCCTCCCGACGGTGGCGCGGCAGCCGACCTCGCCACGGCGAATGATCTGGCGATGGCCGTTGCGGTGGATTCGGCGATGGCGCCAACCGGGGATTCGGCGATGGCGCCAACCGGGGATTCGGCGATGGCGCCAACCGGGGATTCGGCGATCGCGCCGGCGGACATGGCGGTCGCCTCCGACATGGCGCCTGCACCCGATTTCGCCCGGGCCGGGGACTTTGGCGCGGCCGGCGATTCCGGCGCCGGCACCTCGCCCGACGGCTGCTCGTGCGGCATCGGCGGCCGGCCCGCGCGCCCGCACGCCGCGCTCTTCCTCGCGCTCGCGGCGCTCGCATTCGTCGCCCGCCGCCGGCGACGGTAGTCGCGCCGGATCGGGTATCCTCCGCCGGTGCTGCGCGCCGTCCCCGACCGAGACCTCGACGCCATCCTCGCCGGCGTCTCGCGCTCCTTCTACCTCAGCCTGTCGATCCTGCCGCGGGCGGTGCGCACGCAGCTCTCGGTGGCCTACCTGGTGGCGCGCGCCGCCGACACCATCGCCGACACCCACGCCGTGCGCGCCGATCGCCGGCGGGCGCTGCTCGACGGGCTGCGCGGCGCCGTCGGGGACGCGGAGCGGGCGCGGTCGATCGCGCGCGAGGTGGGCGCGGGCCTCGCCGGCTCGACGCAGGTGCCGGCCGAGCGCGTGCTCCTCGAGCGGCTGGGCGACTGCCTCGCGATCCTCGGGCGCCTCTCGCCGGACGACCGCGCGCGCACGCGCCGCGTCCTCGACGCGCTGATCACCGGCATGGAGCGCGACCTCGAGCGCTTCCCCGTCGAGGAGGGCGCCGCGTTCGGACTCGGCCCGCGGCCGCCGCGCGCGATCGCCTCGCTCGACGAGCTGGACGAGCACTGCTACCTCGCCGCGGGCTGCGTCGGCGAGTACTGGACGGAGATGACCGCGGCCCACGTGCCGGCGGTGGCGCACCTTGGCCGCCCCGACCTCGTCGCGCGCGGCGTGCGGCTGGGCAAGGCGCTCCAGCTGGTGAACGTGATCCGCGACCTGCCGGCCGACCTCCGCGCCGGTCGCTGCTACCTCCCGGCGCCGCTGCTCGAGCGCAACGGGCTCGCCCCCGCCGACCTGCTCGACCCCTCGCGCCGCCGCGCCGCGCGGCCGCTCCTCGACGAGCTGCGCGCCCTCGCCCTGGCCCACGTCGACGCGGCGTGGCCCTACGTGCAGGCGATCCCGCCCACCGCGCCGCGGCTGCGCCTCGCCTGCATCTGGCCGCTGTGGCTCGGGCTGGCGACGCTGGCGCGCCTGCGCGTGGCCCGCGATCCGCTCGATCCGTCGACGGTGGTGAAGGTGCGGCGCCGCGAGGTGTACCGCATGATCGCGGTCTCGTCGGCGGTGGTGGCGGTGGGGCCGCTGCTCGATCGCGCCCACGCGCGGCGGCGCGCGGCGGCGGCCTGATCAGGCGGCGGCGCCCGTCTTCTTCGGCGGCGCGTCGTGGTGCCGCGCCTGCCAGCGCGCGTGCAGCCACGCGGCGAAGCGCGCCACCGCGGGGATCGTCCCGAGCGCGCGCACCGACGGGAACACCTCGAAGGCGTGCTGCGCGCCGTCGAGCTCGGCGTACGCGACCGGCGCGGATGAGATCGCCCGCAGCGCGGCCTCGAAGCGCCGCGCCTCCTCGACGGGAACGAGCGTGTCGTTGGTGCCGTGGAGGATGAGGAACGGCGGCGCGTCGGCGTGGATCCGCGCGATCGGCGAGGCGGCCTCCCAGGCTTCGCGCGCCCGGTCGTGCCGCGCCTTCATCACGACGTGCTCGAGGAGCCACTTGAGGCCGCGGTTGGGCCAGTGCCCGAAGCGGTCGGCGAAGTCGTAGATGCCGTAGAACGGGATGCAGCCGTCGACGGAGGTGTCGGCCTCCTCGAAGCCCGGCTGATAGACCGGGTCGTTCGGCGTGAGCGCGGCCAGCGCCGCGAGGTGGCCGCCGGCGGAGTTGCCGGCGAGCAGGATGAACGACGGATCGGCGCCGTGCTCCGCCCCGTGCGCGCGCACCCAGGCGATGGCGCGCTTTACGTCGACGAGCTGGTCGGGGAAGGTGGCGCGCGGGCTCAGGCGATAGTCGACGGAGAAGCAGACCCAGCCGAGCGCCGCCATGTGCTGCAGGAGCGGCAGGCCCTGCGTCGCGCGGTGGCCGAAGATCCAGGCGCCGCCGTGGACGTAGACCAGCGTCGGGCAGCCGGTGGGCGCGTCGCGCCGCCGGTGCACGTCGAGGTGGAGCACCTGCTGGCCGTGGCGGCAGAACTCGACGCCGTGGTGGCGGGCGACGGCGGGGTGACGGATCGGGAACGGCAGCAGCACGCGGCGCCAGTCGATCGGTGGACGGGCGGGCAGGAGCAGCGCGTCGTCCCAGTCGTCGCCGAGCGCCGAGCGCAGCGCATCCTCGACGGCGGCGGCGGCCCCGAAGCCCCGGCGATGGGCGGCGAGGAGCGCGGTCCACGCGCCGAGGGAGAGGCCGAGCCCGAGCCACCCCTCCCAGCCGGAGAGCGCGCCGTGCAGGAGCAGCCCGGTCGCGATCGCCGCCTGGAAGATCACCGAGTGGAGCGCCAGCTCACCGGTGAGCCAGCCCGCGAAGAAGCTCATGATCGCGAGCGCGGCGGGCCAGCGGCGAGGCCGCCAGAGGTTGATCGCCAGGAGCAGTCCGCCGACGCCGAGGGCCAGCAGGAGACGAGGCATCGCGTCGAAATCCTAGCCTCCGGGCCACCGCCGCGCCAGCGTCGCGCGACGTTCTCCGACGGAGCGGGCCGCCGACCGCCGCCGGCGCGGGCGCCGCCGTTGCATCAGTAAATGAGCGTGACGTTGCGCCGCCGATTCGGGGGGCTCGCGAAGCCGGCCCTCCGCGGCGGCCTCGCCCTCGCCGGCCTGGCGACGGTGTTCGCGCTCGGCCACGCGCTCGGCTGGTCGCGGATCGCCGAGCGGCTCGGCAGCGTGGGTGCGTGGTTCGGCCTCGTGCTCGCCGCGTACGTCGGCGCGACCCTCCTCTACTCGTTGCCCCTGGGGATGCTCCTGCCGCGTCGGCCGCCGGTGATCGAGCTTCTGGCCAGCCGCCTCGCCGCGGTGTCGGTCAACGCCGCCACGCCCTTCCTCGGCGTCGGCGGCGAGCCGGTTCGGCTGTTGTGGCTGCCGCCCGGCGATCGGCGCCCCGCCGGAGTCGCCGCGCTGGTGGTCGATCGCAGCGCCTTCCTCGGCGCGAGCGCGCTGTTCCTCGCCCTCGGCGCGATGGTGGCAGGCGCCTCGGTGCGGCTGCCCACCGCGGTGCGCGTCGCGCTCCCGGCCGCCGGCGCGGTCGCCCTCGGGCTCGCCGCCGCGCTCTACCTCACCCAGCGGCGCGGAGGGGTGACGCGCCCGGTGGCGCGGCTTTTGGCCCGGCTGACCCGCCACGGCGCCCGGTTCGTCGACGGCGCGGGCGAGATCGACCAGCGCGTGCGCGCGCTCCACGCCGGCGACCCGGCCCGCTTCGGGCGGATGATGGCGATCCACTTCGCCGGCCGCGCGATGACGCTCGTCGAGGTGATCATCGCGGCGCGGCTCCTCGGCCTCACCCTCGGCGCGACGGGGGCGCTGCTCTTCGCGACGCTGCCGCTCGCCGTCGATCTCGCGTTTTCCCTCGTGCCGAGCCAGCTCGGGATCCACGAGGGGTCGATCGCGCTGCTGGCGATGGCGCTCGGCCTCGATCCGGCGGCGGGCGTGGCGCTCGTGTTCCTGCAGCGGCTCCGGCAGCTGGTGTTCGTGGCGATCGGCTTCGCGCTGCTCGCGGCGCGCAGGAGCAGGCCCTACCCGAGGAGCGCGAACTCCAGCCCCAGCTGCCGGTAGCGCTCGACGATGCGCGGGATCGCGGCGGCGGTCTGGCCGCGGCAGTTGGGGTTGTCGTGCAGGAGCAGGATGCGCCCCGGCTGCGCGAGCTTCTCGGCGCGCGCCACCAGCGCCGGCACGCCCGGCGCGTCGGTGTCGCGGAGCGCGCCCTGCCACGACACGAGGCGCAGGTGGTGCCGTCGCAGCTCGCGGTGCAGGCCGATCGGCTTGAAGCCGTGCGGGGGCCGGAACCAGCGGATCCCCGTCGGCGCGAGCGGCGCGAGGGCGCGCTGGCAGGCGGCGATCTCGTCGGCGAGCTGGCCGGTGGTGCGGAACGGGAGCAGCCGGTGGCGCTGCGTGTGGTTGCCGATCGCGTGCCCCGCGGCGACGATGCGGCGCGCCAGCTCGGGCCAGCGCTCGACGGCGCTGCCGACGAGGAAGAAGGTCGCGCGCACGCGCGAGCGCTCCAGCGCGTCGAGGATCCCGGGCGTGCTCTCGGGGTGCGGGCCGTCGTCGATCGTCAGCGCCACCGTCGAGGAGCCCGGCGCATGGCGGGTCATCCGGCCGGGGATGGGATCGAAGCCGGGCAGGAAGAGGTAGGCCACCAGCGCCGAGAACACGCCCCATGCGCCCAGCACGAGCGCCACCCGCGCGCCGGCCGCCGACGGCACGCCGAGCGCCGCGACGAGCGAGGCGGCGAGCGCGAGCGTGGCGGCCGTGGTGAGCGCGAGCAGCGTCGGGCGCGACGTCATGACGCGTGACCTGCCTCGTGCGGACCGGCCGCGGCGCTGGCGATCGGCGGCTCCTCGGCGCTGTCGCGGTGCGGGTGTCCAGCGGCCCAGTGGAGGATCGCCGCGAGCCGCTCCACCTGCCGCTCGAGCGAGAAGCGCTCGCGCACCCGCCGCGCCGCCGCCGCCCCGAGCACCGCGCGCCGCTCCGGCGAGGCGAGCAGGGCCGCCACGCCGTCGGAGAAGCCCGCCACGTCGTCGGGGTCCATGAGCAGCCCTTCCACGCCGTGGCGCACGATCTCGCCGGTGCCGCCCACCGCCGTCGCGGCGATCGCGCGGCCCATCGCCATCCCCTCGAGGATCGAGTTCGGGCAGCCGTCCTCCGACGAGGTCGAGATCACCACGTCGGCGGTGGCGTACACGCGCTCGATGGCGCGCACGTAGCCGAGCATGCGCACCGTCGAGCCGAGCCCCGCCGCCGCGCAGCGCGCCTCGAACTGCCGCCGCCAGCCCGAGTCGCCGGCCACCAGCACCTGCAGCCCCGGCACGCGGTCGCGCAGGCGCCGGCAGAGCGCGATCAGCCGCTCGGGCCCCTTCTCCGGCGAGATGCGCCCGCAGAAGCCGAGCACGGGCGCCGTGCCGAGGTCGAGCTCGCGGCGCAGCGACGGCACCACGCGCCCGTCGAAGCGTCCGACGTCCACCCCGTTGTGCACCACGAACGACGGCGCGGGCACCAGCGGCCCGATCGAGCGCTCCACCGCCGCCGAGGTGTAGACCATCGCGCGCGGAGGCCGGCTGCGCGCGAA
>JAJXSP010000213.1 GCA_021784515.1 Myxococcales bacterium
ATCTAGCCGCGCCACCGCGAACGCCGTGACCCCGGTGAAGCCGAGCGCGACGAGCGCCCACGCGGCGACGGCGAGCGAGGCGACCGCCACCGGCGACAGGCTCATTTGCGCGGGACCGCCCCCAGCTCGACGAGGCGCTTGCACAGCTCGTCGATGCGCGCGGGGCCGAGCGGCCCTTCGAAGGCGAAGCGCACCTTGCCGTCGCCGTCGATCAGCAGCACGCCGGAGCGTCCGGCGGTGAGGCCCCAGGACTTGCGCACCTCGCCCGTCCAGTCGAGCCAGATCGGGGTGCCGTCCTTCTTCTCCGAGGCGCGGACGTCGTCGAGCACGTACTTCTTCGCCGGCCAGAAGTTCCACTTCTCCACGTCGGCGATCGCCATCAGCTCGAAGCGCGAGGCGTTGTCCCGGTTGTCGGTGAAGCGCCCGATCCCCTTGCGCGTGTCCATGTTCTGCGCGCCCGCGTCCTTGTCCTCGTAGAAGATCAGCACGGGCAGCTTCCCCGTCGGGAGCTTGCGCTGGTGGTCCTGCGTGTCGGTCACCTGGACGGGCGGCACCGTCGCTCCGGCGCCGGGCGCGCCGAGGGCGCGAGTCACGATGAGCGCGGACAGCGCGAGCAGTCGGAGTGTGGTAGGCATCGCACGAATGGTCGGAGAGCCTCGCATGCGGACCACCCATCATCAAGCGAGAGCCCGACGACGGCGGCGGACCGGCCGGGGCTCGCACGCCGAATGACCCGGACCGCGCCCACCGTCGAGCTGCTCCAGGTCGAGCCCACCACCCGCTGCAACTTCACCTGCGGCTTCTGCGCCGGCCGCGCCATGCCGCAGAGCGACCTCGACCCGGCGCTCTTTTCGCGCGCCCTCGCGAGCTTCCCCGCGCTCCGGCACGTCGAGCTGCAGGGCGAGGGCGAGTCGCTGATGCACCCGGAGTTCCTCTCCCTCGTCGGGAGCGCGCGCGAAAAGGGAATCAAGGTCTCCTTCATCACCAACGGCAGCCTGCTCGGCGCGGAGGCGATCGAGCGGCTGTTCGCCGTCGGGGTGGAGAAGATCAGCGTCTCGATCGAGTCGGCCGACGCCGACACCTTCCGCTCCATCCGCGGCGGGCGCCTCGACAAGGTGGAGCGCAACCTGGGCGCGCTGCTCGACGAGCGTCGGCGCCGCGGCCTCGATCGCCCGGTGGTCGGCCTTTCGGTGACGGTGCTGAGGAGCACGCAGGACCACCTCGCCGGCATCGTCGCGCTGTACGAGCGCCTCGGCCTCGACGGCGGCATCACGGTGCAGCCGCTCGAGCGGAAGGACGACTACGCGCGGCACTACGACGCGAAGACCGCCGCCGACCTGCTCTCGCCGCGCGAGGTGGAGACGGCGTGGATCCGCGCGCGCACCGACCGCTCGCTGCTCGCCATCGAGGCGCGGCGCCCGCCGGTGCGCGGCTTCTTCGACGAGCTGATGGAGGGGTGGGAGCCGGGCTGCCGTCGCTGCCCGTGGCTCGATCGCGGGCTCTACCTCGGCAACCAGGGCCACGCGGCGCCCTGCTGCATGGTGAAGGACGTCGCGGCGCACGCCTTCGGGCGCCTCGGCAGCGACGGCGTGGAGGCGATCCTCGCCGGGCGCGAGCACCTCCGCGCAAAGCTCGCCGCGGGCGAGATCCCCGCCGCCTGCGCGGGCTGCGATCTGGCCCATTTCGCGATTACGCCGAAATGGAAGCTGGTGCGGGTGGCGCTGCGCGGGGTGTGGAACCGGCTGTTCGGGCGATTGCCCGAATAGCCTATTGCTCCGTCCAGCTCGCCAGCGGCAGCCGCACCGTCTGGGCGCCGAAGTCGCCCGCGGGCAGCGGGTTGTTCCACGTCGGCGCACCGAGCAGCACCGTCGCCCCGGAGAGGGAGCTGACGAAGAGGTGCCCGTCATAGGCCCGCAGCCCGCCCGACGGCGCGACGCCCGTGCCGAGCGGGACGAGCGAGGTGCCCCCGGTCACCGCATTCATGTCCACCACGGTGCCGGAGCCCGCGGCGCACACGTCGAGGGATGGCGCCGTCGCGGCGGCGAAATAGACGTCGGTGCCATTGGTCACCGGGGCCGGCCACACCTGGGCGCCCGCCGGGAGCGCCACCTCGAACACGATCTGATGCGCGTCGTCCTTCATCATCGTCGGCGGCTGGAGGATGACGCCCTTGCAACCGCCCGCGACGTCGGTGTCCGCGATCTCCCAGGCATGCAGCGGCACGCTCGGCGGCGGGGCGGATCCGTCGGGGTCGCCGCCACCGGCGAGGTAGATCAGCGTCTTTCCGGCGACCGTCGCGTCCACCGCGAGCGGCGCGAACACCGGCTCGCCCAGCGCGGCGATGGTGCAGACGCTCTCGGTGGCGGTATTCACCTTGTAGAGCGTCCCGGCCGTGTCGACGACGTACATGCGATCGACCACTCCGTCGCCGTCGCTGTCCACCATCGCGGGGCTGCCCGCGGCGCCCTGCACCGCGGTCGCCCCGAGGGCAATCCGCGCCAGCGTGGCGCCATTTCCCGCGTCGATCAGGAACACCATGAGCTGGCCAGGCACGCCGGCGATCCCAGATGTGGTGGCGATCGACCAGGCGCGGCCGGTCGGCAGCAGCACCGGACCGACCGAGGGCGACGCGGTGACGCCATTGAATGCCGGATCGGTCCAGTCGGCGGGCCACGCCGGCACGGGCGCGGTGGTGCTGGAGACGTCGACCGCGGTCAGGAAGGGGAATGCCCGCCCACCGCCGCTCACCGCGAGCGTCCGGATCGCCGCATTGG
Organism: Myxococcales bacterium; assembly: GCA_021784515.1. Classification (GTDB taxonomy): domain Bacteria; phylum Myxococcota_A; class Polyangia; order Palsa-1104; family SHYY01; genus SHYY01. Next base: position 2,775 of record JAJXSP010000213.1, read on the forward strand.
TGTAGACGTCCGCGACGGCGATCGCGGTGTCGAGCATCGGCCGCGGGTTGAGCGAAGGCTTGTAGCTGGCCAGCGCGGGCAGCGCATTGGCGAGGAAGGGCAGCACCGCCGCCGGCACGAATGCCCACAATTCGTGTCCGTCTCCATACCAGTGCGTCTGGCTGTTTCCGGCCGCGAACAGGCCATTGGCCGTCCCCGGCGACGGCGGGACGAAGGAGCCGGTGTCGAACGCGTGGAGCAGTCCGTCGGCGGCGGCCGCCAGGGTGAAGGTCGGGCGCAGGGAGTTCGCGGCGGCGAACGAGTCGAATGCGCCTCGCTCCGACCCCGGCGTGCCCAGCGCATCGACCCACCACGGGTGGCCGGGCGGCCCGACGACGGCCGGCGTGCCGTGGAGCACGCCGCCGAGCGGCCAGGCGCGCTTGGTGCCGCCGGCGACGCCGCCCTCCCAGCCGCGCGTCCATTGAACGATCATCGCGGCGTCCGTGTCGTCCACGCGGCCGTCGGCGTTGAGGTCGTAGACCCATTGTCCATTGACCTTCGCCCCGCCCATTCGAACGCCGTAATTGGGGTCGAGATTGCCGCGCAGCGACGGCGTGAGCACCGCCTGGGAGAGGGCGCTGGAAATGGGGGTCGCGGTGAATTGCGCGGCCGTGCCGTTCTGGTTGTAGAAGACGGTCCGCGCGTCGGGCGACATGGCGGTGAGCGCCGCGCCGGCGTCCCACAGGAGCAGCGGCGGCGTGTCGGCGGCCAGCGTGTCGGGGTCGTAGAGGCGGAAGAGGCGCACGTGGCCGCGCTGGCTGGCGTCATTGCCGGTGAGCGTCCAGGTGGCGCTGCGCGTCTCGTGGGCGCCGCGCACGACCACGTTCCCGATCGGAAGCGCCTCGCCCTCCTGGTACTCGGAGTTGGCGATCGCCTCGTAACCGACGTTGAGCGAATTGATGGCCGGCGTGCAGCCGAGCTGGTTGGTGACGAGGTGTGCCTTCCAGCGCAGGCGGTTCCCCGAATAACCCTCTCCCAGCACGTCCACCACCGCGTCGCCGGGCGAGCCGGGGGCGAATGCCACCTCGTGCCACGAGGCGCCGTCGTCGACCGAATAATAGAGGTCGATTCGCGTGGTGGCGCTCGGCGCGCCGGCGCACCCGGGGAACGACGTGCTCCAGTTGAAATGGAGCTTCGAGATGACGACGCTCGACAAATCGGTGGGGGCGATGCAGCTGTTGCCGAACGTGGTGCAATCGGTCGACGTGAGCGTCGTCGAAATGTCGTTCGAGATCACGCTGCCGCCCGACTCGGCCTGCAGCAGCACCACCGCGCTGTTGAAATATCGGTTCGAGCCGGTCACTCCGAACCAGGAGCGGGTCGCGGCGTCGTAGAGCGGCACGCCGTCAAAGCCCATCACCAGCGAGCGGAGGTCGTTGTTCGCCGGGCGCATGGCGAAGACGTGCGGGGTGTGCCCGCTCGCGTCGCTGGTCAGGGACGCCGTGGTGGCGGGCAGGGTGATCCCGTCGCTGGCCTGGAGCGTGGACAGCATCGTCGTGGTCAGCCAGCCCCTCATGCCGGAGGGGCAAATCGAGGGGAAGGGGCAGGTGGTGTCGATCGTCGTGACCAGCGTCGAGGGCGCCACCGCGCCGGCGTCCTGGTTCAGCGCGGGCTTCGACGAAAACCAGTAGTTGGGCTGCTGCACGACGCAGGTCAGGTTGTCGGGGAAGCAGTTGCTGACAAACCAGGTGTAGGGCGCATTGTAATAATCCCACCAGTAGTTCACCCCATTGTCGTCCTCGAAGGTGGTCCAGTTGGGGGCGTAATTGAGATAGCTCAGCACGAGCTCGCGGCCGCCCTGGAGCTGTCCGAGGTTCACCGTGCGGTCGTTCGCGTCGATCGTCCCGTCGCCGTTGACGTCGTAATCGGGGATCGAGTCGATCGCGGAGGTGGCGTCGCCGACGAGGGTGAGGGCGGGCAGCACGCCGCCCTGGACGACCGTGTCGGCGTCGTCGTCGAGGAGCTGGAACACCACGTCCCCCGCGCCATGGAAGGTGTTCTCGAGGAAGTTCGGCACGTGCGGCATGACGCCGCCCGCCGGCGAGTCGGAGAAGGCGGGAGCCGCCGAGATGTCGGCGCCGGTGCCGGTGCCGGACATCCAGTAGACGCCGGTGCTGGCGAGCGGCGCGCCCGGATAGAAGACGGTGTTCATTTCGGTCGATTGCAGAAAATCGGGGTCGCCGTCGCCGTTCACGTCGTTCGGCGAAGCGCCGGCGAAATAGGGGGCGAGCTGGTCCATGTAATGCCAGCTCATCATTCCCGAGAAGGCGCCGGCGGCGCCCTCGCCGACGAACTTGACGGTGACGTCCTCGTCGAACGGCAATACCAGGTTGTTCGGATCGGGCGGCGCCTGGACGAGGACGATCTGGCCGTTCGAGACGGTGGCGTTGATCGCGCTCGAGAGGTTGGCCGGCTGGAATCCCCCGCTGTACGTGATGCGGGAGAGGAACGGATAAGGGCAATTCGGCGCCGAGGCGCGGGCGGGATGGAGCAGGAGCGCCGCGGCGAGCAGCGCGGCGGCGACAACGCGCGGGCTCACCTTGCACCTCGCAGCGCGGTGAGCGGCGGCGACTTGTTCGGCGGGCCGCCGGGGTGGAGCGCGCGGCCCAGGTGGGAGGCGGCGCTGTCGGACGGGGAGGGCGCGGCGTTGCCGCCCGGTTGACGGCCATTCCCCGCCATCGCAGGAGTGGAATCCGCGGCGGGCAAGGCGACGGGCGCCGCGCGATCGGGGACGAAGACGGAAACCGGGTTTGCCGGCGGGGCAGGCGCCGTGACGACCGGCCCGCGGGTCGCGGCGCGCACGGCGAGCAGTCGCACCAGCGCGTCGATCTCGTCGGAGCGGAGCGGCGCATGGAGGCAGCGCGTGTCGGGGCGCACCGCCTGCGGCGCCTCCATCCACCGGCGCAGCTCGTCGGCGCGAAGGCCGCGCGACATCGCCACCAGGTCGCGCCCGGCGGGGCGCGCGCCGTCGGCGGCGGCGGCACGCCAGCCGAGGTCATGGCAGAGCGCGCACCGCTCGCGGTGGAGCGCGAAGCCGCGCGCCGGGCGATCCGCGCGCGCGGCCGGGGCGGCGACGAGCGCCGCGAGGAGCAGGAAGATCGTCGCGTGGCGCATCAGTAGCTCGTGCTCCCGGTGGTGACGGCGACCGAGCGGTTGTCGCCGTGGGCCTGCTTGAGCGCGTTGCCGCCCGACTGCGCGTAGTCGCTGATGACGGTGGGCACCCCGGCGACGCCCAACTCCACGGTGACGCGGCTGATCTGGCCGTTGGGGCCGTAGCCGTAGCCCTCGATCGCGATCAGCCCGTCGCTGTCGACGGTGTTCGGCGCCGGGACGCCGGTGGCGAATACGGGATCGAGGGCGTTGTTGTGCACGCAGAACACCCACGCCGTGCCGCGCGACGGATCGAACGGCACCGCGGGGAGCGAGGGCGTGATCCACGGCAGCCCGGGCTGCTGCGGGTTCGCCGCGCACAGGTGGGGATCTCCCGACGCGAGGATCGCCGTCCACGCGCCTCCCCCGAGCGGCGGCGCCTGCGCGCGCAGCCAGTCGGTGCCGAAGGCGACCGCGGTCTCGGCCGCGTAGAAGGCGCCCGTGCTCGCCACGTCCTCGCCGGCGATGCGCAGGTCGACTTGCGAGGCGAGCAGCGTGACCGACGCCGCGCCTGCCATGAGCACGATGATGAGCAGCACCACCAGCAGCGCGAACCCTCGCTGCCGGGCACCGCCTGGCCCAATAGGGCGCCTCTCGCGTCCGGACATTGGCGACATCGACTCCTCCCGGACAATGACATTCACCCTAGGGAGAATGTCATTCGCTGTCAAAAGAATTCGTTTGTTCCGGGCCCGTCCGTGGGCGCAGTTACCGTCGGTGGGATTGGAGAGTCAAATGCCGGATGAATGGCGGATCAAGGGGCGCGCCGATTGTTTGGTGGATGACGTTCGGGGGCGCAATCGATTGCCACGCGAAGCGTGGTCTTGATTGCAATTGGGGGAGGGATTGAAGCGGGGCTTCAGGAGTAAAAGCGCGTGCGCTCTTGGAGATTGCGAATCACCGCCGGCGCCTCGCGCCGCTGGGCGAGGCGGATGAGGAACATCGGCACCCACGATCGGAGCTGGAAGTTGGCGCGGTAGATCACGCGGGTGCGGCCGCCCGGCAGCGCCGTCACCGTCCAGCTCCCCTCGTTGCGGCGCAGGTCGCCCGAAACCTGGACCCAGCTGTACCGGGTGCCGCCGCGGACCTCCTCGCGCTTCATCCCGATGCGCTCGCGGATCGCCGCCAGCGGCCACGGCAGGTCGACGTCGGTTTCGAAGAGGTGCTCGTCGCCGCCACCCTCACCGACCGGCCGCACGGCGCGGAAGCCGGGGATCCAGTTCGGGTAGAGGCTGACGTCGCCGACCACCTGCTCCACGGCGCTCGCGGGCGCGAGCACCACCGCGTCCAGGACCACGCTCACACCGCGACCGTCGCCCGCCGGGCTCACCTTCACCTCGTGGATCTTCCAGGTCGCCGGAGGCTGGCGCGCCGCCGCGAGCGATGGGAGCGCGAGCGCGCAGAGCGCGATTCCGACGGCCAGCGTCGGCCGCCGCCACTGTGTTCCCGGGGGCCGCTCGATGTCCACGGCCGAAGGCTGCTCTTCGCGACCGTCGGCGTCAACGACCGGCGCGCGACCGCGCGGGCCGCGTCCGGGCCGCCGATCAGACGGCGACGAAATAGGTCATCCGCCGCCCGCTGCCGACCGTCCTCACCCGATGCTCGACGCGCAGCGTCTCGAGGGCGGCGCTGACCAGCAGGCGGTCGCCGCCGAAGTGCGTCCAGATTTCGTCGCGGCGACGCCCGGGGTGGTTCGCCATGAAGGTGAGGAGCGCGTCGATGAGGGCCGTCGGCTTCACCTGTGGCCGCGGCGGCGGCGCGCCGAGCATGCGGCGCCCTTCGTCGGTGGTGGTGAGGAAGAAGAACACGTCGCCCGGCGTCCGGCGCAGCCCGTCGCGGACCATGCCGCCGGAGGCCTCGATGGCGAGCGTCTTTTCGTACGCGGTCTGCGCGAAGGCGGCGCCGTAGGCGTCGACCACGCGCCGCAGGTCGGCGAGCGGGCGCGGTGCGTGCTCGCCGAGGCGCTGCGCCAGCTCGTAGACCACGGTGGCGACGGGATCGTCCGCCGGCGGCTCCGCCTCGCGCTTCGCCTTCCCGGGCGGCGGCGCGGGGCTCGCCAGCGAGGCGAGCGGGAGCGCGCGGAGCGGCTCCCAGTAGGAGTGGTCGGTCAGAGCGTCGAACAGATCGCCGAGCGTTCCGGACTCGTGCCGGGTGAAGAGTTCGCGCGCGCACGTGCGCAGCGCCTCGTCGAGAATCGCCTGGCGGCGTTCGGGAGCGAGAATGGCGAGCAGGTCGCTCGCCCGGGTCGGGTCGGGGCTCGATCGTCTCATGGGGCGATCTCCAACTGGAGGCGGGCGCAGTGTCCCCGCCCGCGCGGCGGAGCGCAACTGGAAAGTTGCACGATCGACGAATCGCGAATCGCCGACCGGCCCGTCGCCGCGCGGAGATGGCGGAAGCGCATGGGAATCGAACCCACCGTGCGAGCGCGTGAACGTCGCACCATCGGTTTTGAAGACCGAGCCCCGCACCAGCCAGGGACGCGCTTCCATGTGCTGTCGTTTCAGATGAGGGTCACCTCGAGGTCGGAGTGGCCGAGCAGTTTCTACCATTAAACAGCGTGAGTATATCCACCTTGCGGGTGGTGTCCGCGAAATCGGTCGAGGCGACTTGTGCGCACGTGGGTTGGCAGCATGTTCCGCAAGGGGTGGTCAATGCGTTTTGTTCCTTCGATGCGCGGCGTGCGGTGCGCGCACGTGGTGAGTGCGAGCGCGCTCATTGCCCTGCTGGCGATTTTCGGCGTTGCGGGAGATGCGAATGCCGCCGAGCGGCTGGGGGCGTGGAAGGAGGTGAAGTCGGAGGACGGTGTCCTGGTCGCACGGCGCGCCGTCCCCGGCTCGAGCCTCGACGAGTTCTTCGGAAGAGGCGTCGTCGCGGCGCCGCTCCCGGAGGTGCTCGCCGTCCTGATGGACACGCCGCACCGACCCGAGTGGTCGGATCGCTGCGTGGCCTCGCGCGAGGTGGAGCGCCTCGGCGAGTGGAGCCACGTCATCTACGACCGCACGAAGGCGTCCTGGCCCGCGGCGGACCGCGACGCGGTGATCCGTGTCGACACCCGCTTCGACGCGGCGGCGGGGGTCGTGGTGCTCGACTTCCGGAGCGTCGTGGATCCACGGGTGCCGCCCGTCGCGGGGGTCGTGCGCGTGCGCTCGCTGGGCGGCCGTTGGGTGCTCCGTCCGGTGGACGACGGACGGAGCACCGACGTCGTCTACGACGTGCGGGCGGATCCGGGCGGCGATCTGCCGGCGTGGCTGGCCAATCGGGTCTCGAAGGATCTGCCGTTCAAGACGATCGTCGCCATTCGAAAGCAGGTGAAGCGGCGCTCGTACCCCGAGTTCGAGGCGGCGGTGCGGCAGCGGCCGGACTACCAGGCGATCATGGCTCGCGCCCGATAGACTTCACCGTCGTCGCCGTCGCTGCGCACGGCCAGACGAGCAGAGCGGCTCGGACGAGTCTCGTCGGCCGTACGGAATTCCTCCACACTTCCCTCGCGGCGTATCGCCGGAGGCCCCTCCTCGTAGGTCTGGGGCCCTCTGGAGAGATCATGTGGTGTCGTACGCCGCTCTTCCTGCTCTGCACCGCCTCGCTCGTCGCCGCCTGCGACCAGACCGCGCCGGGCGCCGGCGGTTCGTTCGACGCCGGCCACGAGGGCGACGCGGCCGGGCCGGAGGTCGACTCGAGCGGGCCCGGCGGTGACCTCGCAACGCCCGCGCAGGACGGCGCCGGCGACGGCGCGACGACCATCGGCGACGGCGGCGTAGGCGACGGCGCGACGTCCGACGATGGCGGTGACCTGGCGATGGCGGGCAACGCCGACATGGCGATGCTCGGCGGCGACGACCTCTCGATGACGATGGCGGACGGCGCCGATCTGTCGATGATGGCCGCGCCCGATCTCGCGATGGCCGCGCCCGATCTCGCGATGGCCGCCGGCGACGACCTCTCGATGGCGATGATGGCCGGCCCCGATCTGACGATGGGGATGATGGCCGGCCCCGACCTCGCCATGATG
>JAJXSP010000214.1 GCA_021784515.1 Myxococcales bacterium
CGCGCGGCCATGGGCACGCAGCGCTCGACGACGCCCGCCGCGCGCAGCGCCGCCTCGATCGTGTCGAGCCGCGCGGCGCGCTCGGGGTGGCCCGCGGGCGCGACGTGGTCGCGGAACCGCGCATCGATGCACAGCCCGGTCTTCATGGCTCTGGCAGCCTGCTCTTCTCCGCGGCGAATGATAGGCGAAAAGGCCCCCCGATTCGAGAGCGCGAGCGACGGGCCCTAACCTCCGCGGGAGAACAGCGGGCGCAGCTTCTCCAACACCGCCCCGTGGAGCCGCCCGTTCGACGCCACCAGCCCGCGTGTGTGTCGCGGCGACGCGCCGAGGTAGTCGAGCGGCGCGCCGTCGAGATCGGAGATGCGCCCGCCCGCCTCTGCGAGGATCGCCTCGGGGCCGCAGGTGTCCCACAGCGAGGCGTGGCTCGCAGGGTTGACGTAGAGGTCGCGCTCCCCGCGCGCGATCAGCCCGAGCTTGAGGCCGACCGAGCCGACGTTCAGCTCGTCGTGGATGTGGAGCGCCGCGCGCACGCGATCGATCGCCTCGTCGCGGTGCGACTTGGAGGCGACCAGCCGCGCCTCGGCGGGATCGTCGACGGAGGAGACCTGTAGCCGCCTCACCCGCCCATCGGGGCCGACCTCGACGGCGCCCTGCCCGGCGGTGGCGCGATAGAGCACGCCGCTCGTGGGCTGGAGCACCACGCCGAGCACCGGCCGCCCGGCGACGCAGAGACCGATCATCACCGCGAAGCCCGTCCGCCCGCGCACGAAGTCGGCCGTCCCGTCGAGCGGATCGACCATCCACACCCGCTCGCGCGTGCGCCGCGAGCCGTCGTCGGGCGTCTCCTCGGTGAGCAGGCCGTCGTCGGGAAAGGCGGCGCGCAGCCCCCGTCCGATGAGCGCGTCGGCCTCGCGGTCCGCCTGCGTCACCGGCCCCTCGCCCGGCTTGTACTCGACCTTGATGCCGGTGCCGAAGTAGCCGGCGACGATCGCCGCCGCCTCGCGCGCGAGGCGCTCCGCGACGGCGATCTCGTGGCTCAGCTCCACGCACCGGAAGATAGTTCGAACCGCGCCCTATTTCCCGCCCTTCTTCATGGGCGAAGAACTCGTCCTGCGCGCGCTTCATCTCTTCGGGCGTCATGTCCTCGATGTGGGTGGCGAGTCCGCGCGCCGATTCAGGAAGCGAGGAGCTGGCGTGCGATCGTGAGGATCTGGATCTCGTCGGTGCCGCCGCCGATTTGCAGCAGCTTGGCGTCGCGCGCCATCATCTCCACCACGTATTCCCGCATGTACCCATTTCCACCCATGAGCTGCACCGCCTCGAGCGCCACCTCCGTCGTGGCCCGCGCACAATAGAGCTTGCACGCCGAGGCCTCGGCCATCGACTGCCGCTGTCCCTGCTTTTGCATCCATAGCTGCTTGAACAGGAGATTGCGGATGTTTTCGCGGTGCATGTACATCCGGGCGAGCTTCTCCTGCATCAATTGATACTCGCCGATCGGTCTGCCCCAGGCGGTGCGCACCTTGGCATACTTCACCGATTCTTCGAGGCAGCGCTCGACGATTCCCAGGCACATCGGGGCCATTCCCGTGCGCTCGCCGTGGAAGACGTCGCGCGCGCCCTCGCGCGAAGGCTCTTTTTCCTTTTCGCCGAGCAGGCGGTCGCGCCCGACGCAAACCTCGTCGAGAAAGATCTCGCCGGTCGGCGAGGAGTGCATTCCCATCTTGTCGAACGGCTTGCCGGTCGAAAGTCCCTTGTCGCCGCGCTCGAGGACGAAGGCGTGGATCGGCCGGTGCCGCGGGTCCTCGTCGGCCTTGTCCACGATTTTGGCGTACACCACGAAGACGTCGGCGAAGGGCGCATTGGTGATGAAGCTCTTGGTGCCCGAGAGGACGTAGCCGTCGTTTTCACGCCGGGCCACGGTGCGCATCCCCCCGAATGCGTCGCTCCCGGCGCCCGGCTCGGTCATCCCCCAGGCGCCGATCTTTTCGAGCGTCAACACGGGAAGGGCGAAGCGCTTCTTCTGGGCGAGCGTGCCGCGCGCCATGACCGCGCCGCCCGCCAGCCCGAGCGACGCGCCGAACGCCAGCATGAATCCCGGGCATTGGCGCGACAGCTCGATCGCCACCACCGCCGACAGCCCGGGATCCTTCGCCAGCACCCCCGACTCTTCGTCATCGTCCTTCGGGCCGGCCGCCTCGCCCTTGGCCGCGCGCGCCTCGAGCCGCGCGAAGGAGGCCTTCATCATCTCCGCGAGGCCGAACGTGCTCGCCAGCGCGCGCATCAGGTCATACGGGAGCAGCTCGCCCTTCTCCATCGCCGGCACCTTCGGCGCCAGCTCCTTTTCACACCATTGCCGCAGCACCTGCTGCGCCATCTTCTGCTCGTCGGAAAAATCGAACATCGGGGCCTCCTATACCGGCACCACTCCGTGCTTGCGCCACGGCCGCTCCACCTTCTTGCCGCGCGACAGCCTGAGCCCGGTCGCCAGCACCTTGCGCGTGTCGCGCGGATCGATCACGTCGTCGACCAGCCCCCAGCCGGCGGTCTTGTAGATGTCGATCTGCGCCTGGATGGCCTGGACGATCTGCGCCTTCACCTCGGGCGGCGGCTCCACGTCGCCAAACAACTTCTTTCCGGCGATCCCCACCATTCCCTCGGCGCCCATCACCGAGATTTCGGCACCCGGCCAGGCCACCAGCAAATCGGGCTCGAAGGCGCGTCCCGACATGACGTAATAGCCGGCTCCGTAGCCTTTGCGCACCACCACGGTGAGCTTTGGCACCGTCGCCGAAGCCATCGTGTGGAGCATCTTCGCGCCGTGCCGAATGATGCCCTCGTGCTCCACCTTCGAGCCGACCATGAAGCCCGGCACGTCCATCAGGAACACCAGGGGAACGTTGAATGCGTCGCAAAGCTGGATGAAGTGGGCGGCCTTGTCGGCCGAGTCGTTGGTGAGGATTCCGCCGAAGTGGCGCGGGTTGTTGGCGACGATGCCGACGGAGTAGCCGTCGATGCGGGCGAGGCAGGTGATCATCGAGCGGGCCCACTTCGGCTTCAGGTCGAGGATCCGCCCGTCGTCCACCACCGCCTTGACGATCTTGTACATGTCATAGGACTGGCGGGCCTGCTCGGGCAGCACGTCGAGGAGCGACTCCTCGCGCCGGGAGGCGGGATCGCTGCCCTTCACGATCGGCGGCAGCTCCTCGCAGTGCGACGGGAAATAGGAGAGATATTGTCGGATGACCGAGATGCACTCCTCGTCATTCGCGACCTCGATGTCGCCGACGCCCGAAACCTCGTTGTGCACCTTCGAGCCGCCCAGCTCCTGCTCGGAGATGTCCTGTCCCGTCACCGCGCGCACCAGCGGCGGCCCGCCGAGCGCCATCGAGCCGATGTTCTTCACCATCGGAACGAAATCGGCCAATCCGGGAATGTAGGCGGTGCCGGCGGCCCCCGGGCCGACCATCGCCGCGACGAGCGGCACCACGCCCGACATCACCACCTCTTCGCGGAACAAATGACCAGTTCCCGCGAAGGTGGAAATGAAATCGCCGCCGGGGGCCGATTTCGGATCGATGCGCGCGCCGGCCGAGTCGACGAACCACACCATCGGGACGCGGTTGCGGAGCGCCAGCTCGCGCAGGCGGGTCACCTTCACCTCGCCCACCATGCCGATCGATCCGCCCTTGACGGTGAAGTCGTATGCTGCGGCGCAACACATCCTCCCATCGACCTCGCCGTACGCACAAATCACGGCGTCGGCAGGGGGCTTGTCGCGCCCCTCGCTGGTGCCCATTTGCGTGCCGTGGATTCCGATCTCGAACCAGGCCGCGCCGTCGAAGAACCGGTCGAGGCGCTCGCGGGCGGTGAGCTTGCCGCGCTCGTGTTGTTTGGCGACCTTGTCGGGGCCGCCCATCTTCTTGATTTCTTCGCGGCGCTTTTCCAGGTCGGCGACGGCTTCACGCATGTTCATGGGGGGCTCTCTCTTTGTCCTTCTTTATCGGTGGGGCGTCCACCCTCGTTCGTGGCACCCGACATTTCCGATCCGGTGCAGAGCACCGCTGCTCGTGGCGCAAGCCTGATGCGAGGGCGAACCTACGGTTGCGCCCTCGCGCTCCCACTCCCTCACCCCTACCCGCGAGTGTTGGCGTGGGATCACTCTGCCCTTCCCCTGCGAGGGGAAGGGCCTTGGCTCGAGTTGCTTTGCAATTCGGGCGACCGCAGCCCTGGCCAATTGCAAGCTGCTCGTGCGGGTGGCACATGGAGGGGACCCCGTCGCCGTGCGGAGTAGACGGGTTGGGGGCGCAACGATCTTGCCGACGACGGAGGGGCGATCGTTCGAGCACGTCGGAGCACGCCGACGGGGAGGCGCCATGTGACAGGACCCGCACCACGCCGGCAGCGGCGGCTTCATCATGCCAGGCCGAGGGTCTTTCTGGCCTCTTCCACGGTGGCGGGCTCGCGGCCGATGTCGCGGGCCATTCTGGCCGCCTGGATGACGAGGTCGCCGTTGGAGGCGACCATCTTTCCGCTCGGGAGATAGAAGTTGTCTTCCAGGCCCACCCGGACGTTGCCGCCGAGGGCGAGGGAGGCGGCGGTCATCGGCCAGGTGTTGTGGGAGACCGGGGTCGTCTTCCAGACCGCGCCCGGGGGGAGGCGGCGCGAGATGAAGGCGAGCATGTCGGTGTCGGCGGGCATTCCGCCCATCACGCCCATGACCAGGTTGACGTCGATCGGGGGCTTCATCAGGCCCATGTCGATCAGCGGGGAGAGCGATTCGACGTGGCCCGTGTCGAAGACCTCGCACTCGGGGCGCACGCCGACCGCGGTCATCTCCTTCAAGTAGTAGATGATCTCCTCGAACGGGTTCTGGAAGACGAAGGCGAAGATGAAGTCCTTTCGCTTCGAGGAGTATTTGGCGTAGTTCATCGAGCCCATGTTGAGGGCGCCGATGGCGGGGCGGGTGGCGCGCACGTGGGCGATGCGCTCCTCCTTGGAGAGGCCGACCGCTCCGGTCGAGAAATTGATGATCACGGGGCAGCGCTTCTCGATCTCGCGCTTGTAGTCCTCGAAGACGCCCTGCCGGTACGAGGGGCGGCCGTCGTCCTCGCGCCCGTGCACGTGCACCACCGCCGCGCCCGCTTCGTACGCGCGCCGCGCCTCCTCGCCGATCTCCTCGGCCGTGTAGGGGATGGCGGCGCACTGCCGCTTCGTCGTCACCGCGCCCGTCAGCGCGCAGGTGATGATCACCTTGTCGGACATCGTCAGGCCTCCTCGGCGCCTTCGTCGGAGGGGAGCATCCCGGCACCCGGGGCGGGCGTCAAGGGCAGGCAAAAAATTGGCGACCTTCGGCGAACCGGCGCAATGTGGCCCCGTCCCGGCGCCGGCCGGCATGCTGCGTTGCAAAAAGGCGCCTTCACGAGAAGCGAGAGATCGGCATGGCCAAGAGAGAGGAGCTCATCGTCGGCCTCGACGTCGGCACGACGAAGATCGCCGCCATCGTGGGCGAGGTCACCGAGAGCGGGCTCGACATCCTCGGCATCGGCACCCACGCGTCGCACGGCCTGAAGAAGGGCGTGGTGGTGCAGATCGAATCGACCGTGGAGTCGATCAAGCGCGCCGTCGAGGAGGCCGAGCACATGGCCGGGGTGGAGATCACCTCGGTGTACGCCGGCATCGCCGGCGGCCACATCCACGGCCAGAATTCGTCGGGAATGACGACCGTGAAGGACAAGGAGGTCCGCGAGGCGGACGTGGCGCGGGTGATCGAGCAGGCGCGCGCCCTGGCGATCCCCGTCGACCGCGAGATCATCCACGTGCTGCCCCAGGAGTTCATCATCGACGGGCAGGACGGCATCAAGGATCCCATCGGCATGTCCGGGGTGCGCCTCGAGGCGAAGGTCCACCTCGTCACCGCGGCCGTCACCTCGGCGCAGAACATCGTCAAGTGCTGCAACCGCTGCGGGCTCTCCGTCGTGGAGACGGTGCTCGAGCCGCTCGCCTCCGCCTACGCCGTCCTCGACGAGGACGAGATGGAGCTGGGCGTGGCGGTGGTGGACATCGGCGGCGGCACGACGGATCTGGCGGTGTTCTACGACGGGGCGATCGTCCACACCGCGGTGATCGGCGTCGGCGGCTCGCAGCTCACCAACGACATCGCCTTCGGGCTGCGCACGCCGATGAGCGAGGCCGAGCGGATCAAGCTGCGCTCCGGCTGCGCCATGACCTCGCTGCTCGCCGAGGGCGAGACGATCGAGGTGCCGTCGGTGGGCGGGCGCGCGGCGCGCGTGCTCGAGCGGTCGGCGCTGACCGAGATCATCGAGCCGCGGATGGAGGAGATCTTCAGCCTCGTGCGCCGCGAGCTGGAGCGCTCGGGCTACGCGGAGCTGCTCGGCTCGGGCGTGGTGATCACCGGCGGCTCGACGCTGCTCGAGGGGATCGCCGATCTCGCCCGGCGGGTGCTCGACGTGCCGGTGCGGCGCGGCGAGCCGAAGAACGTGGGCGGTCTCTCGACGGTGGTGGCCTCGCCGATCCACGCGACCGGCGTCGGCCTGGTGAAGTACGGCGCCCGCAGCCACGGCGCCCAGCACCTCCGCGCGCGGGACGGCGAGAACGCCTACGCCCGGATGATGAAGCGGATGAAGGCCTGGTTCGCGGAGATCTTCTGATCGCCGTCGCCGGGCCTGCACAACCGTACAGCGAAAAAGTAGGGCAAAAAATTTGACCTCCATTTTCCTCGTCTGAGAATGGCTGGGCGGAGGATCCCAAACATGGCGCTCTTGGAGTTCGATGACGACCGGATGACCCACGCCAAGATCAAGGTGATCGGCGTCGGTGGTGGCGGCGGCAACGCGATCAACACGATGATCGAGTGCCGCCTCGAAGGAGTGGAGTTCATCGCGGCCAATACCGATCTCCAGGCGCTGGAATCGAACCAGGCCTCGGTGAAGATCGGGCTCGGGCTGACCAAGGGGCTCGGCGCGGGCGCCAACCCCGAGGTGGGCAGGAGCTCGGCGCTCGAGGTCGAGGACCGCATCGCCGAGGTGCTCGAGGGCGCCGACATGGTGTTCGTCACCGCCGGAATGGGCGGCGGCACCGGCACCGGCGCGGCCCCGGTGATCGCCAAGGTGGCGCGCGATCTCGGCGCGCTCACCGTCGGCGTGGTGACCAAGCCCTTCGGATTCGAGGGCAAGAAGCGGCGCCGGCAGGCCGACGAGGGCATCGTCCAGCTCTCGCAGGCGGTGGACACGCTGATCACGATCCCCAACGATCGGCTGCTCGCCGTCGCCGGGCAGAAGACGACGATGCTCGACGCCTTCCGCAAGGCCGACGAGGTCCTGCTCAACGCGGTGCAGGGGATCTCCGACCTCATCACCATCCCCGGCCTCATCAACGTCGACTTCGCCGACGTGAAGACGATCATGTCGTCGATGGGGCGGGCGCTGATGGGCACCGGCCGCGGCGCCGGCGAGCGGCGCGCGCTCGAGGCGGCGCAACAGGCGATCTCGTCGCCGCTCCTCGAGGACGTGTCGATCAACGGCGCGACCGGGATCCTGATCAACATCACCGGCGGACCCGACCTCACGCTGTTCGAGGTGAACGAGGCCTCGTCGCTGATCCAGGAGGCGGCGCACGAGGACGCCAACATCATCTTCGGCTCGGTGATCGACGCGGGCTTCGCCGACGAGGTGCGCATCACCGTCATCGCGACCGGCTTCGATCGCAAGGTCGGCGTCGAGGACCTGCCGCCGCCGCCCGACCCGCGCATCCGCAACACCCGCCCGACGCAGGTGCCGCTCGCCTACAACGCGCGGAACACCGACAAGCTCCCGGCGCTGCACACGCCGCCGCGCCCCGAGCCCACCTCCGGCAAGCCCGCCGTGGCGGGCTGCTCCACGCCGGAGTGGCCGCCGGTGGTCGCGCAGGCGCGCACCGAGCCGATGGCCGCGCGCCCCGATCCGCACCCGACGCGGCCCGCCTCCACCTACCAGAGCGCGCCGTCGCGGACGATGCCGCACACCTACTCTGGCTCCGGCGCCGAGGAGACCGAGCTCGACGTCCCGACCTTCATCCGTCGCCAGCACCCGCCGCAGGAATAGCAACTCCCCCCTGAACGTCGTCGCGGTCGGCCGGCCCTCCCGGAAATCGACGCGATCCCCGATGCGGATATACTCCCGCGCATGAATCGTCCGTCCCTGCTCGGGGTAGGCCTCGGCATCGCGCTCGCTACGGGCGGCTGCAATCACGTCCCGCCCGGTGCCCAGAAGAGCCCGCCACCCGACGACCGCGCGCTCAAGCCCTTGCAGGCGATGAAGGGGGCGCCGGTGAAGGAGGCGCGCGACGACAAGGGGCGCCTGGTGCTCGGCGCGGGCGACCTCGAGGTGACGCTGCCGCAGGGCTGGGGCGCGATGCGCCTCGGGCCGCAGGTGACGTACCGCTCGCCCGACATGCAGGAGACGGTGCACGCGTTCGCCTACGTCGCGGACTCGCCGCTCGACGGCGACAAGCAGCGCGACGTGACCGCGGCGCTCACCGAGATGGGCCTGCGCGCCGAGCGCATGCTGGGCGTGATCGGGAGCGGGCCGCAGCTGGGCCCGCCCGTCGACGGGCACCCGCCGTGGGGCACCACCTCGGCGTTCACCGCGATCGGGCCGCTCAACCGCGTGGCGTTCCACTTCGCCGCGGTGTCGCCCCGGGCCGCGCTCCTCGTGCAGCTCGACGGGAACACCGAGAACGAGGCCGCCGACGACGCGACGGCCATCGTGCGCAGCGCGCGGCTGCACGACGGCGCCGCGGCCGCCGCCGACGAGGACGAGGCCCCCGCTCCGAAGAAGGGCGCGCCCGCGGCGATCGCTCCCGCCCCCCCGGCGCCGCGCGCCGCGTCCCCCCGCGCGAAGTAGCCGTGCTCCTCGAGCATCACGCGCGGGCGCTGCTCCTGCTCCACGGCCTCGTCGCCGCGGTCCTCGTCGGAGCGAGCACCCACCAGCTCCTCTGGTGCCGCCACTACCTGCGCGGGCGCTTCGATCGCGCGCGCGCCGAGCGCCGCTTCGCCGCCGTCGCCAGCGCCGCCTTCGTGGCCACCTTCTTCCTCGGCAACCTGCTCTACCCGACGTACAAGGTGCGCGTGCGCGCCGAGTACTTCGACGCGCCCTCCGCCGTCGTCGCCGAGGGCGCGCTGCGCGACTCCGAGGCGGCGCACCACCACGCGCCGCTCCCGCGGGCCGAGGCCGCCGACCTCTCCTGGGTCGGGCGCCTGTTCGACGTGAAGGAGCACTGGGTGGCGCTCGGCTGCGCGGCCTCGCTCGCCCTGCTCCTGCTGTCGCGGCGCGCGCACCCGGAGGGCGATCGCCGCCTCCTGGCGCTGTACCTCGGGCTGTCGTTCGTCGTCGCGGGGACGGCGTGGACGGGCGCGGTGATCGGGCTGGTGACGGCGAGCTTCCGCGCGGTCGGAGGCGTCTCGTGAGCGCGGCGCGGCGCCCGCACGCGGCGATCGCGGCGTGCACCGGCCTCATCGCCTTCTGCCTCGCCTACGCGCTGCCCTCGTTCACCCAGCTGCCGAACCTGTACTACGACCCGCTCGCGCGCCGGCTGTTCGTCGGGCTGCACCCCGGGCCGCTGCCGATGGGCTACCTCGGGCAGGTGCTCTACGGCGTCGTCGCGGCGCTCGTCGCCGGCTGCGTGACGTGGGCCGTGGCGCGTCGCGCGTCGTCCTCCGCGGCGCTGCGCCTCGCGACGGCGTGGGCGCTCACCGCGGTGGCGCTCGTCGGAGCGTTCTTCACCTGGAACAACTGGCCCTAAGGGCCCGATCGAGCGCCTCGCGCATCACCGCGAGCGGCGCCGGCTGGCCGGTCCACGCCTCGAGCGACCGCGCGCCCTGGTGAAGGAGCATCGCCCCGCCGGCGGTGGCGCGCAGGCCGCGGGCGCGCGCGTCGTCGACGAGCGCCGTCGATCGCCGGGCG
>JAJXSP010000215.1 GCA_021784515.1 Myxococcales bacterium
AGTTGCCCTGCTTGCGTCGCTGCATCGCGTCCTCCAGTGCGCGCCGAACGTGGCGCGTGGGGACGAATTCCGGCAGAGACGCAAGGGGGTGTCAGGGTACATTTGGGCGGATAGATACCGCTGAGGTATCTATCCGCCCGATAGTACCCTGACACCCTCTTGCGTCTCTGCCGGAATCCGTCCTCACGCGCCAGCTTCGGCGCGCACAGGAGGACGAGATGCAACGACGCAATCTGGCCGGATCAGCGACCGTAATTCGTGGCGGCGCGAGGTGGACCGCCGAGGACGCGCGGCAGATTCTCGACGAGTGGGCGAGGAGCGGCAAGACGCTCCACGCCTTCGCGCGGCGGCGCGGGCTGGTGCCGCAGCGGCTTTGGTGGTGGCAGAAGCGCCTCGCCGGGAAGCGGAGACTGGGCGTCACCGACAACGCGGCCATCGCGACCGCGCCGGCATTTCTGCCGGTGACGGTGCGGCCGGTCGAGCCGGAGCTGGTCTTGGCGACGGTCGAGTTCGCCGAAGGGCTGCGCGTCGAGCTACGCGCCCTCGACTGTGCCTCGGCGGCGTGGGTCGCTGCGCTGGTGAAGGCGCTCGGAGCCGCGACGTGATCCTCCTGCCGCGGTCGGTGCGGGTCTACGTGGCGACGGCGCCGGCGAACCTGCGCAAGTCCTTCGAGGGTCTGTCCAACGAAGTGCGCGGCGTGCTCGCGCTCGACCCGCTGTCGGGGCACGTGTTCCTGTTCCTCAATCGTCGACGGACGCAGGTGAAAATGCTGCTGTTCACCCGCGGCGGCTTCACCATCGTCCACAAGCGGTTGGAGCGCGGGCGCTTTACGTTTCCCGCCCAGGTGACGCTCGAGGCTGTACGCGTCGAGATTGAGGCACACGAGCTGTCGGCGCTGCTGGAAGGATTGCAGACCTCGACGGCCCCGGCGGCGAAGCGCTGGGCCCCGATGTTCGCCGCCACTCCGGCTCGCTGACGACTCGTACGCCTCCCCGTTCCTGTCGGTTCCCGTCGCCGCAGAAAACAAATCGCACAATTGCTCAGGAATTCGATCAAGCGTCGGTTGACAGACGATCGATCGTGATCATTGTGCGCGCGTGGCCGCAGCGTCGACGAGAAATGCCGGCTCCAACGAGCTGCGTGGAGGCGTCCTCGACGTGCTCGGCGAGTTGCTCAAGGGCGGTCGCACCGACGACGTGATTGCGCTCGTCACCAAGCTGGTGTCGCGCAATCACGAGTTGGAGCTGCTGCTCGCCAGAATTCGCGACAGCAAGAACCGAGGCGAGCGCGTCTCGGAAGCGCAGCTCGCCCTCGCCCTCGAAGAGCTGCGCAAGTCCTCCGACACGGCGCTCGCCGATGCGAACCGCGCCCTCGAAAAGACCGCCGAGGAACACAGCGGCCGACCCGAGCGCACCAAGCCACCCAAGCAGCCGCCGGTCAGGCGGAAGCCTTCGCCGTCGCTCCGGCGTGTCGACAATCCCATCCCCGTTCCCGACGCTGAGCGCGCGTGCCCAGTGTGCGGCGCCGCGCGCAAGTGCATCGCGCACGAAACCACCGAGGTCATTGACCTCATCCCCGCAGAGGTCATCGTCCGCCGCGACATCCGCGAAGTCCTCGCCTGTGATCCCTGCGACGCGGAAGTGGTCCGCGCCCCGATGGGCGACAAGGTCGTCGAGGGCGGCGCGTACGGATCGCGGCTGGTCGCCGACCTCGTCGTCGGGAAATTTCGCGACGGACTCCCCCTCAACCGACAAGGTCAGATCCTCGAACGGCTCGGGCTGTCGATGCCGAGTTCGTCGATGTCCGATCAGATCACCTGGGCGACTGACCTGTTGCGCCCAGTCTGGCGAGTGCTCTTCGAGCGCGTGCTCGCCGCGAAGGTGATGCACGTCGACGGGACGAGTCTCCCGGTCCGCGACCGCGATGGCCCGACTGGAATCACCACCGGATCGCTGTGGGGTTATGTTGGCGGCAAGGACAGCGCCCTCTACCTCTACACCTCGACAGGAAAGAGGCGCGGCCAGCGCGACGGCGAAATCGGTCCGGAGGAGTTTCTCGAATTACGCAAAGGACCAGTCGTCGCCGACGCTGCGGGCCTCTTTGACCGGAGCTTTCAAGACGGCGCGCGAGTCGAAATAGGGTGCAACATGCACTCGCGTCGATATTTCGTGAAGGCGCTCGAAGCCGGTGACGTGCGCGCGGCAGTCCCTCTCGCCGCGTTCCAGACCCTCTACGACGTCGAGGATGCGGCGCGGGATCTCGACACTGCGGGGCGCCTCGCCGAGCGCCAGCGACGGTCCAAGCCGGTCTACGACGAACTCCTCGTCTGGTGCCAGACCTACCAGCCCTGCGAGCCGCCGACCTCGCTCCTCGGCAAAGCGATCCAGTACACCCAAAACCACCGCGTCGCCCTCACGCGCTTCCTCGACGACGGCGTCCTGCCAATCGACAACGGCATTGTCGAGCGACTGCACCGAAGGCCGGCAGATCACGTTTCATTGTGCACCTCCTCTTCAAGTGCCTGGAATCACGAGGGTGCGCGTGTCGCGCGAAATCCGCGACGGGCGCCCCGCGCGCTTGCGACGGTGGCGCAGCGCCTGCCGAACCTCAGAACGGTCGAGATCGACGGCGAGGATCTGCCACGGCGCATCGACGACCAACTGCCGGGCCGGCAATACGCCATCGCGAATCATCCCGCGAATCACATGGCATGACACCGCGAGCTTCTGCGCGGCTTCAAGCATCGTCAGGCAGCGACCGTCTTTGACCGCGGATTCGTAGCCGACGATCTCGTGCGTGCGGCGGTGGGACGCGACCCGCTTTCCGGTCCATGTCAGTCCCTGCCCAGTCTTGCATCCCGTCCGATTGAGAGTGGCGGCAATCTCCTCGTCCGCCCAGCGTGCCGCCATCGAGCGAATCATCTTGTCGGCATCTTCCGACGCGCGCTTGGTGTGCTCTCCCGTCTCGGGCTTGCGCACGCGCAGCTCTGAGTGCCGACCGCCTCGCCAGTGGATGACCAGCACGACCTCGCGCTTCCGATCGTCGACGTCGACGACAATCTCCTCAATCAAGGCGCGCACGATCTGCTGCTTGATCCGCATGTCGGTCGTGGGCGACTGCCAGACGGCGTCGAGATCTGCGGCGAGCGACAGCAGCGTCGTCCTGTCGACCGTCTGGGTTGTCTGTGCCGTCTGCGCGTTGATCCGAGCCTCGCAGTCGCGGAGCCTCGTGAGGGCGCCATTCCACCGCGCTTCCAGCTCGGCGGAGACCAGCCGATTGTCTGGATCGACCCCCTCGTACCGGCGGGAAGCGAGCCGAACCTCGTACTCGAGCTGCTGGCGCTCGAGGTCGAGCGCGCGACGGCTCTCGTCGGCTTCCTGATCCGTCTGGAGCGCGGCCACCATCGCAGCTTCCACCGCCAGCGGCTGCACCGCAACGAGGATCTCACGTCCGACGGCGATGTCGGGGCGGCACGCGCCGAATGTCAGACACGGAGGAGTGCCATTCATCTGGATGCCGCGCCGGCAGGAGTAGCGCGGCCTGGGGATGCCACGGCCCCCGTAGGTCACCTGGAGCATCCGGCCGCAGCGTCGGCATCGGAGCAGACCCCCAAGGAGCGCGAGCCCTCCGCGCGCGGTCTTGGCCCCGCCGGCCTTGCTTCGGTATGCATTGCGAGAGAGGCGTTCCTGGATCTCCTCGAACTTCGCCCAGGAGATGTACCCCTCGTGGTGATCGCGAATGAAGGCCGTCCAGTCTGGCCGAGGCTGACTCCTTCCGTAGATCTTCCGTGCTGCACCGTCGACGATCTGTGTCTGAACACGGGATTTGCCGTACGCGTAGGCCCCCGCGTAGAACGGGTTGGTCAGTACGCTGATGACGTTGCGATACACGGGCGTGCCGAAGCTCATCTTGTCGAGGCTCTTGCCGTCGCTGGGGCGCGGAAACTTCAGCCCCTTGGCCCGCATGTGCATCAGCACCTGATGGCCACTGCCGAGACGCTCAAAGAGCCGGAAGATTGCGCGCACGGACTCCTGAACGCGGCGATCCGGATCCATGGCCAGGCCGGTGTCACGCGACCACACATAGCCGACAGGGACGCCGATCCGAAGTTCGCCGCGTTTGGCCTTGCCCTGAATCGCGCCGACGAGGCGCTCACGAATCAGCGTCAATTCGAACTCGCTCATCGTGCCCTTGAGGCCCAAGAGCAGTCTGTCGTTGGACAGCGCCGGGTCGTAGGCGCCGTCGGCGTCGATGACGTATGCCCCGACGAGTCCGCACAATTCGAGGAGATGGTGCCAGTCCTTCCCGTTGCGGGCCAGGCGAGAGACTTCCAGCGAGAACACCGCGCCCACCGTGCCCTCGCAGATCTGACCGACCAGATTGCGAAAGCCCGGTCGGTCGACGGTGCCGCTCGCCGAGCGCCCGAGGTCCTCGTCGATGACAGAGACCTGACCGAATCCGTAGTGACGCGCAAGATCGGCGAGCGCGTACTGACGCCTCTTGCTCTCGAGGTTTTCCTGCACCTGCATGCCGGTCGACTGTCGGACGTAGACCACCGCGCGACGGGCGAGAACGCGGGCGGGCAGCTCACGGCTGGTCATCGGCGACCTCCCTTCGGACGACCGCCTTGGCCGCTTCGAGAAGGAGCCGGGCCAGCGCCACGACGACCGGCGACGCCACGCCGGCACCGTTCGACGGCGCGGGCATCACCACTCGTAGCGCCAGCGACTGCTGCATTGGGAGAGATCTCTTTGTTGCTACGGTCTCGCTCTTCATCGGGCACCTCCGTCCGCCGGCCCTCGACGGCGGCCGTGCTCCGATCAGACCTCAAACCATCCAGAAGCGAGCGCAACTGCAACAGCGCCGCGACCGATACCTGCGGCGGCCCAACCCTCATTCGCGCGCAGGTGGCCCTGTCGAACATCCATGCCGGCACGACCGCATTCGTGCCGTCGACCATGCGGCAGACAAAGACCCTCTCGCCGCGGCGCTGCACCCGATAAAGCACCTCCACCTCGACGCCCACCGCCGCGTGCCATGCGTACTCGACGTGCGCGCGGAATGCGACATGGGCAGAATGACACTGGCTCTGCTGTCGGGCGCCGTGCCTATCTCTTCGCCGGCTCGCACGCCGCCGCCGAGCGCGCCGCGATCGCCTACTCCATCCTGGGAACCTGCCTCCTGCTCGACGTGAACCCCATTGAGTACCTCGCTGACATCCTTCCGCGCCTCGCTCGCGGCGTGGTCATCGCGCGCGACGTTCCGTCGATGATGCCCGCTGCGTGGAAGGCCGCGCACCTTGGCGTCACGTCTTCCGCGACGTAGCGGCGGCGGGTCGCCAACGACCGCGGGGCGGCGCGCCTATCACGAGGCCGCCGCGTCGCGCAAGGAAATCGCGGCGGAGCGGGGGGTACTATCGGGCGGACAGATACACGCTGAGGAGACGTGCGCTGTTCGCGAGGGAGATCGCGCCCCACATCGTCAAACATCACCAAGGGCGCCGGCGCGCGAGGAACTGCTTGAGGTCACCAGCGTGGACCCGGATGGAGTTCAAGACGCGGACGTGCTGCAGCTCGCCTTGAGCGCACAGCTTGTAGACCGTAGCTGCGCATAGCCCCAGCTGGCCCGCGACGTCGCGGACGGTGAGGAGCTGCGTTCCTCCGGCATCGCGAGCGCGGGCGCTGGGCTTGCCGCCGCGTGGTAGCAAGCGGGTAGCAAAATCGTCGACAAATTGAGCCAACGGCTGGGACGGCTGAGAAATACCGTCCTGCGTCAATCCAATAGTTGCAACTGGTTGCGACGGGTGGACACCCACTGCGATGGGCTGGCCATCGATTTGGGAGCAGGATGCCGGAGGTTCGAATCCTCTCGCCCCGACCACCTCACCGACGGGAAAATCGAGAAATCGCGGTTCCCCCCGAGCCCACCCTGGGCGCGATAAACCACCAGATAAACCACGAGCGGTGTCGCCCTCCGCCATCCTGCTCGCCCTTTGACGTGGCCTCGCGGCCGTTTCGCTTCCTGCCGGCGCACAGGCAGCTCGGTCCGCCCGGTGCCGCGCGACGTCCCTCGTGGATGCGGCGCACCGGTGCCGCAGAACGCCGAGCACACCGCTGCCGGGGTGCCGGCGTTCTCGGCCGCCGCGCCTACACTCGACTGACGGAGTCGCTGAGCAGTCGTACCCTGACAGAGTTGCTGAGCGTTGACAGCACGACTCGTTGGTGCTGACGGCGACGATGCCGGATGGTAACATGCCGCGGGCGCTCGGAGTGTTGGCGCTCGAGGGACAGGCGAGGTTTCGTGTGGATACTTCCGACGATCTAGAGCGGTCGGTCGACAACCTACGGCGCAGCGTGGATGCGTTGCTCCGCTGCACGGCGGTCATCGAAGAGCCGGGCAGCGCTTCGCCGGAAACATCCGCGGGCGAACAGGCCCAGCCCCTCGCGGATCGTCTCCTCTCAATCGGTGCAAGGCTCCACCTGACGCAAATTCTGGCCGAGCGCCAAGTCATTGCCGTCGCCGGACTCCAGGGCGCGGGAAAATCCACGCTCGTCATGAAGCTATACGGGCTCCGGCCAGACGAGCTCCCGACGAACATCGGCCGTGGTGAACAACTCCCCGTTCTGATTACCGAAGGCGAAGCCGAATCAACCGCCGTCTGGCGGCTCGTGCGCACCGGCGACGACACGGATGTGCGCCACGAGACCATCGAGAGGGCCGAGTTCCTACGCATCGTGCGGGCGCCGGCTGCCGCCGAGCTTCTCCTGGAGCTCCACCTTCCTCAGCGGCACTTCGGCAAGCGCGGTCCTGCGATCTTGCTCTTGCCCGGGTTCGAGGAGGGCTCCCAGCGGTGGCTGCGGCTCACCGAGCAGGCATTGAGCGCCGCGACCGCTTGCGTCTTCGTGACGAACCCGACCCGGATAGCGGCGGCGCGAAACCAGGAGTTGATGAAGCGCATCGCTAAGCGATTTTCCGCGGCGCGATCCCTTGTGGCAATCACGGGGGCCGATGCCGTGCCAACGGAAGAGCGTGACGATCTGGTCCGGGCAGTCGCCGACCAGCTCGGCATTCCGCCGGAAGCGCACGACCGAATCCTGCTGACGGGGACAACGCTGGACCTCGTCACGCGCTGGGTGCCCCAACTGAAGGAGAAGCTGAACGAGATCGCGCTCCCCGACGCTCGGGCGAAGGCCGCCCGGCTGGAAGACCTCGACCTGCTCGTGAGCGAGGACCTCGGCCTGCTGCTCACAGAGCTTCAAGACCGCGCCGATCGCCTGCGTCGCCAAGACGACCTCGATCGTTTCCACGGCATCGAGCAAATCCTCGAGCAGTTCGACGACGAGGTGAAGCGCCTGGGGAAGCGGTACGAAAAAGGGATGCGGGAAGCCTCCGACAAGCACGGAAAGGCGGTGCGCGACGCGCTTGCCGCGTCGATCTCGGAGCCTGGCTTCTTCAATCGCGCCTACAAGACCCTGTTTGGAGAGAACATCGACGACATGCTCAAGACTGAGCAGAAGCTCGAGGAAACGTGGAGCGGCTCGCCGATCCTCCAAGATGAGCACGCACGCGTCCTCGCTGACGTAGTTGCGCATTCCCTCCAGCTCCACCTCCAGAGCGGTCCGTCCGATCATCGGCCTGCGGTCGATGCCTACACCCTGCCGCCGGCTGCCAGTTCGCCGAAGCCGCAGTCGCCCCAGTCGCCCCTGCTGCAGGACACGACCGAGAAAGACCTTCAGGCTCTGATGGTCCGCGGCGCGCGGCCAGACGACCTGAGCCCCAGCGTTCGAAAGTCAGTCCGCACGGTGCCTGCGTTGGCGCTCGAATACGTCCGATTGGGGACCATCGACCCAATGCTGTTCAAGGTGGCGAAGGAGCCGGGGGTCGCCGCGGGCGGCTCGCAGATCGCCACCCACGTCCAGACGTCGAGCGAAACCCAAAAGCGCGTCTTCGCCGCCCTCGGGGCAATGCTGGTCGCTGACGGCGCCTTCGACGGCAAGATCGATTCACTGCCCAACCTCATGACGGCATTCGGGGTAAGCGGAGGGCTGGGAGGAGCGGTGTTCCTCGCGGCGGGGGTCGCGGTCGCAGGCGTTACGCTCGGCATTGCGCTGAACCGGGCCGTGGTGCAGCGGGATCTAGGGCGCCTCAACGCGTTCGAGGCAGCGGTGAAGGCGCTCCGCGAGGCGACCCTGCAGCGCGCGCTGGAAGCCTTCGACGAATTCATGGATTCCCTGCGCCGATATCTTACCGAACGGCTTCGGCAGGTTTACCGGCTCGACAACGCCTGGGCCAGGTATCAACGCCTCCACATGGCGCTCGCCCAGGCGAGCGACGCCCGTGTCGAGTTCCGGGAGGCACTGCGCCGTGCCCGCAAGATGGGATGAGACATTCGCCAGCGATGGGCTGGCTTGGGCCGAGCGAGGACTTCGCGATTTCACCGCGTCCCTTCGGCGCCCCGAGTTCCGGGACCTTTACTCGAAACGAAGCGAGGGGGAGCTGGTCATCGCGGTATTCGGCAAGTCCCAGGTAGGAAAGACCGAGCTGATCCTCCGCCTACTCGGCGTCCGACCCGACGCCGAGGATCTCCGCCTCGCGCTGCGTGGTGGCCGCGCGAAAGGCCTTTCTGCGTCCGTCACGGCGGCGATCTATCGCCGCTGCGAGGGTGAATCCTACCGACTGAAGACTCCGCAGGGCGATCACTCCAACCTAGACCTCGCGACCCTTCGGGAACACCTCCGTCAGCTCCGCAATGACGTGGAGGCGCAGACCTACGCCCGCCTCGAGCCGATCGAATTCGACCTGCCCTCGACGGTCTTCGACCCGCATGTGGTGCGAGTCCGTCCGGTTACCATCCTTGACCTGCCGGGCGTCGACAGCAGCGAACCCCGAGAGCACGCGCACGTCCAGCGTCTCCTCCGACGCTATCTCCCGGGTGTCACCGGCACTCTGATCTCGTAGATATTTGACAGGCGAGGGCCACCTCTGCGGTGCCACTCGACCGGCAGGTGCGGGCTCAGGTGTCGGCGGGCGGGGGGAAGAGGCGCTTGCGGACGAGATCACGCAGCGGCTCGATGGGGTCGATGTGCATGTGGACCTCGCCGGCGGTGAGTGCCTCGAGCCGACGCTCGATCGCGGTGAGGTCGTCGAGGAGGCGGCGGCGCACGTCGAGATAGTCGCGGAGCACGGCGACGAGTGACTCGGGTGCGCCGGGGTGGCCGGCCCAGATCTCGAGGGCGAGGCGGCCGAAAGTGAGTCCCGTATCGAGCTCGTCGAGGTCCTTCTGGCACTGCCGGAGGAAGTCGGCGGCGGTCTCGAATGCACAGGAGAAGACGGCGGCGGTGTCTTGGACGAGCGCCTCGTCGAGCTCGGCCTCCGTGGGGGTTCTCTTGGCCTTGGGTCGGTCCTTCTTCATTCCGTGGGGGCGCTTTTTTCGTCGGGACATTTCGACCTCGGATGGGAGTTGTGGTGGAGATCGGCGACGCCATGTCGAGATCAGCGGCGCACGTAGAGCATCACGACGATAGCCTCCGCGAGGTGCGCTGTGCACGTTGTGGCGTCGTCTTTCACCTCTGCCGGCGGTGCGATCGCGGCCAGCAGTATTGCCCGCAGCCATGCCAGCCGCTGGCGCGGGCGGCCTCGCGGCGGCGCGCACGCAAGAAGCACCGCTGCAGCCCGGAGGGGCGCGCCGACCACCGGGATCCGGCATCGGGACTCATTTCGTTGACGGGCACAGTGCGGGAGGCGATCGCGGAGGGACGCCTGGACGCAATCGCCGGCGGCGAGCTGACGTCAGTGCGGGTTGCCCTGATGCAGGATCTGGTGGGCGGAGCGATCCTGCCGGCGCCAATGACCGGATCCCAGCGCGATTCGAACGGGTGCAGATCGGCCCAAGTCACGCGGCGACTCCGAGGTTCGGCAATGATGCTGCGATGTTCTGCTGAACCCGGA
>JAJXSP010000216.1 GCA_021784515.1 Myxococcales bacterium
GGCGTCGCTGCCGCGCCTCATGCGGCCCCGGCGGCGGCGGCGTCGCCCGCAGCGCGCGCCAGGCGCTCGAGCGCCCGTTGGTGCAACTCGGCAATCAGGACGAGCCACAACTTCTCGGGACCGCGCGGACGGGCCAGCTCCGTCGACAGCGATTGTCCCTCGAGGAGGCTCCGCACGTAGGGCCAGCGGAACAGGCCGCGCTCGCGCACCGCGCGCTCGGTCAAGACGTCGCGCGCGAGGCGCCCGAGCGCGCCGTCGAACCAGGCGCGCAGCGGCACCGCCATGCCGCGCTTGGGGCGCTCGAGGACGATCCGCGGCAACGAGCGCGCGGCCGCCTGCTTGAGCACCAGCTTCTCCTCGGTGCCGACGAGCTTCTGCCACGGCGGAATGGTGAGCGCGAGGTCGACGACGCGCGCGTCGAACAGCGGCGAGCGGAGCGCGACGTCGTGCGCGCCGACCATCTTGGCGACCTTGACGAGGATGTTGTTGCGGCCTTTGAGCAGGATGTTCGCGAGCATCAAGCGGCCGACGAAGCTCTGCGCCGGCGTGCCCGCCGCCGGTGCGAGCAGCGGCTCCACCAACCGCTCGATGAGGCGGCGCTCGTCGAAGCTCGCGCGCCACTCGGGATCGAGCGCCTCGTCGAGATCCTCGTACAGGTGGTGGTGCGCCGCGAGGTAGGACGCCGGCAAGGAGGGCGCCAGCGGGTGGTGGCGGTAGGTCCAGGCCAGCACGAGGCCGATGTTCTTCGGGCCACCGAAGGGAGGGTCGCCGCCTTCACCGGTGAACAGCACGTCACACTCGCGGGCGGCGGCGCGCGCGAGGAGGAAGTTGGGGACCGCGATCGGCTCGGAGAGCAGGTCTTCGAGGTGCAGGAGCGCGGGCTCGAGCGCGTCGCAGAAGCGGCGCGCGTCGAGGGTCATCACGTGATGGCGGACGCCGAGGTGCCGGGCGACGGCGCGGGCGTAGGTCAGCTCGCCGGGCAGGTGATCGCCGAAGTGCAGCGTGTACGCCGTGGGCGTCCGGCCCGCCTCGACGAGCCGCGCCAGCACGAGGGAAGAGTCGATCCCGCCGGAGAGGAACGCGCCGACGCGGTCACCGTCCGAGACGGGCAGCGCGTCCTCGACGGCGCGCGTGACCGTGCGGTCGAGCGCGCGGGCGGCCGCCGCCAGGCCGCGTCGGGGATGCTCGTCGAGGCGGCAGGGGCGCAGGGCGGCGCGCGCCCGTCGGGGGGCGAGGCGGAGCCACTCGCCGGGCGCCAGTTGCTCGACGCCGGCGAGCGCGGTGCGGGGCGCCGGCACGTAGCCGAGCACGAGGCTGGTGACGACCGCTTCACGGTCGGACGCGATCGGCGCGCCCGCGGCGACGAGCGGCCCGATCGCGCTGGCGAACCACGTCGCCTCGCCGCGCTGGACGAAGTACAGCGGCCTCGTGCCCAGGCGGTCACGCGCGATCCACACCGCGCCGTCGGCGATCACCGCGAGCGCGAACTCGCCGCCCAGGGAATCGAGCAGCGCGGGACCCTCATGGCGCCAACGCGCGAGCAGCTCGGCGGCCGCGATGGGGCGGCCGGCCGCGCGCGCGTACCCGGCGAGAGCCAGCGCGCCGCCGCGATCCTCGGCGAGCGCGATGTCGCGCCGGCCCCAGATGCACAACCCCGCCGCCGCCCGGCGTGCGGGCTGTCCGGCGAGGGCCGGAGCGGTGAGGAAGCGCGCGGTGATGGGGGCGGAGCCGGCCGGCGGGGCGAGCCCCGCGAATCCCCCCATCAGCCCACTCCTCCATAGTCGCCGTCGTCGGCCGCGCACTGGTAGCCGGAGGGCGGGCACGACGGGTCCGCCGGGTCGCACGCGACGGGGTCGCATGGGCTCGGCGAGTCGCAGCCACCGGTCGGCAGCCCACCGACGAGCAACGCGAGCGCGGCGAGGAAGTCTCGCCGCCCGATGCCGCCGCGGGCGCCTTTCCCGGGGCGCGGCCGCAGCGCCAGCGCGCCCGCCACGACGACGCCCGCCGCGCCGAGCAGCGTGCGCGGCGTCGACCGGCTCCGCCCGCGGCGGGTGAGGCGGCCGCCGGGCGCGTCCACCGCGGCCGGCGAAGGAGCGAGCGCGAGATCGACGACCTCGACGGTGCGCAGCGGATCTCCTTCGGCCTGCCCGCGCTCCATGGCGTCGAACAGCGCGACGAGGTCCGCGTCGGACACGCGGAGGCCGCCGCGCGTCGGGCGCAGTCGTCCTTGCGCGTCCTGGGGCCCGCCGTGGAGGACGAACAGCCGGCGCCCACTCCCCTTGGCCGCGAGAGCCTCGCCGGCCAAGGGTTCGAGCAGGAGCGCGCCGAGACGACCGAAGCGTTTGGGACGCCGCCGTTGGTGGAAGCTGGGAGGCAAGCTCCCGGCGACGACGTAGGTCCCCGAGGGCGGGTGGCCGAAGGCCCTCATGCGATCGCGGTCGGGGTTGTCGTGGCGGCGCGCGACACGCCGGCTCGCCGTCGCCAGCACGCGGAAGGAGGCCATGCGCGTGGCGCCGTCGTCGCCGAGGAGCACCGCGCGGCCGCAGGCGTCCCGCGCGGGCGGGACCGCGATCACCAGCTGCGACACGCTACTGCTCCTTTCCCGTCGTCGCGTCGAAGGTGCCGAGGTGGCGCGGCACGACGAGGTGGTAGAGGCCGACCAGGTCGACGCTGGCGGACAGGTAATAGCCGACCTGGATGGTTGGGTGCGTCACCGACGTAAGAGACG
Source organism: Myxococcales bacterium (assembly GCA_021784515.1). Classification (GTDB taxonomy): domain Bacteria; phylum Myxococcota_A; class Polyangia; order Palsa-1104; family SHYY01; genus SHYY01. The sequence continues at coordinate 2,729 of JAJXSP010000216.1, forward strand.
CGCCCATCGGCAGGTCCTGCGGGTAGCCGCCGGCGTTGAGCGTCGCCTCGCGCAACAGGTACGGGCCGGCCGTGATCGACCCGACGCCCGTCCAGCCGAGGCCGGCGCCGATGAAGAAGTTCTCCGTCGGGTTGCGGCTCAGCGGGATGCCGAGCACCGGGAAGCGCAGGATGCCGGCCAGGGGCGCGCCGGGAGCGAAGATGCGCGCCGGCTCCAGCTCGACCAGCGCCAGCGCGACGAACTGGTCGACGTCCTTGCCGACGACGGTCGCCTTGCCGTTCTCGGTCGCCACCGATGGGATCTGCGGCAGACCGCCGGTGATGCCGAGTCCCGCCTCGACGTCGATGTAGTGCGATTCGACGACCTCGAAGCGGTGGGTGACGATCGTCGTGTCGCTGGTGACGACGCCGGCCCCGAGCTCCAAAATGCCCACCGGGCGCGCCTCGATCTCCAACGCCACGTTGCCGGCGTGGGGATAGGTGGCGAGAGGAACCGCGACGCGAGGAAGCAGCAGGCCGGGGGCGTGCACGACCTCTCGGAGGACGGCGGCGTCACGCCCCAGCCCGCTCGCGAGCGGCGCGAGCCGGCGCGCCCCCTCGACGATCTGGACGGCGCGCGCCAGTGCCTCGTCGAGCGCGTGCTTCGCCTCGGCCTGGGCCGCCGGGTCGAGCGGATTGGCCTCGACGGCCAGGAGCGCCGAGCGGGCGTGCGCGCGAAGCGTTTCGAAGTCCGTCGCCGCCGCCAGCAGCGCCGTCGTCTCGGACTCGACGGTGTCGTCGTGAACCTCCGGCGCAGCGCAGCTCGCTCGCAGGAGGGCGAGCGCGGGCGTGGGGCTGCTCGGCCCGTCGTCGATCTCCCGGCACCAGCCACGCAGGATGCGCGGCAGCTCGGGCAAGGCACGGACGTCGGAGATGATCTCGCCGAGCGACTTGTGGAAGCGCGCCGTGGCGATCGCAAGGTAGAGCGAGCGCGCGACGGCGAGCGCCGACATCGCCTGCTGCTGCTGCGGCGGCGGCGGCATCTCGCCGATCGTCTCGCCCGAGCGGGCGAGGTGCTCGAGCGCGTTGGCCAATGCGTCGGCGCGGGTGCGCCATGCGGCCAGGCTGCTCGGCGGCACTTCGGTCGCGCGACCGTGCAGGCGGAACTCGAACATCGCCGCATCGGAACGCGGCAGCAGCTCGAAGTAGACGCGCCGCCCGGCGAGGACGTTCGCCTGGGAGGCCCCGCCACGGCAGATGGCGAAGCTCGCCGGCGGCTCGAACACGATGATCGTCCTGTCCGAACGATCTCCGAGGCGGGCGCACAGCGCACCGTCGTCTCCGGCGTGGGCCGACGCACCGGCAAGCCAGACCGCCAAGGGCACGAGCCAGCGCATCCGTGATCTCCGATCTGCCACCCAGACCGCCGAATTGGCCGGCCGAGCCGCGTCCGACGATATTTTTCCACCTCGGCGCTGTCAATCGGCCAGAACTTGACACGCCGCTCGCCAACACACCACGCTCCGGCGGATGACAGTCCAGCGCCCTGCAAGCCGCGATGTCGTCGCCCCGAACCGCGAGTCGCCGGTGGCCGCGAAATGACCCACGCACAGACGCTGGGCCGGCTCATGACGGCGCCCATGGGGCTCGTCGTCCTCGGCCTGTTCGCCCTCGCCATGCTGGCGATCACCTACCTGTTCGCCCGCTGGAAGGCGTGGAAGACGCTCGAGGGGTTCCTCGTCGCCGAGCGCGACACGACGTGGTGGCTGACCGGTCCCAGCATCGCCTCGTCGTGGATCTGGGCCGGTGCTCTCCTCGTCTCGACGCAGATGGCGTACGAGAAGGGGCTTGCCGGCATCTTCTGGTTCACGCTGCCGAACATCCTCGCGCTCGTGGTGTTCGCCCTCCTCGGGCCGCGGATCCGGCGCAAGTTCGATCTCGGCTACACCCTGCCCGAGTACATCCACGCGCGGCTGGCGAGCGGCCGGGTCCACGCCGTCTACCTGATCCCCTTCTTCTTCGGGCAGCTGCTCGCCATCACGTTCAACGCCTTCGCCGGCGGCGCGCTCGTCTCGCTGCTGACCGGGATCCCGCCGACGGTCGTGATGCCGATGCTCGTCGGCATCGCGCTCGCCTACACGCTCGTCTCCGGGCTCGAAGCGTCGATCGTGACGGACTTCGTTCAGCTCGTCCTGATCATCGTCGGGATGCTGTCGATCGTCGTGCCGGCGGTCGTCGTGGCCGGCGGCGTGCCGGCCGTCGCCGCGGGGATCAGGGGCATCCACGGGACGGTGAACGTGCTCGACCGCGACATCGCGTTGTCGTTCGGCGTGGTGACCTCGATCGGTCTCGTTTCGCAGACGATCACCGGGCAGCAGTTCTGGCAGCGGGCGTTCGCGCTCCGGCGCGGCCACGTCGCCAAGGCGTTCCTCTTCGGGGCGTTCCTCTTCGCCCTCGTGCCGATCGGCCTCTCGCTGCTCGGCTTCCTGGCCGCCAACCCCCGCCTGGGCATCGCGCTGCCGGCCGGCGCGGATCCGTCGCTGATTGGCGTGCTGACGGTGAACCGGCTCCTGCGCGGCTCGTCGGCCGTCATTTTCATGATCGTGCTGCTGTCGGGCCTGAGCTCCACCATCGACTCCTCCATGTCGGCGGCCAGCGCGCTGTGGACGATCGACGTGGTCCGGTATCGGGACAGGGCTCGCCAGCACTCCGCCGGGGCGCCGCCCGACGCGGCCGGCGCCGCCGACGCCCGCATGATCGGCCATTCGCGCGCCGCGATGATCGGGGTCTCGATCCTCGGCCTGGCGCTCGGCTACGCCTCCTATTTCATCGCCGGCTTCGGCGTCAAGCAGCTCTTCCTCTTCGGCCTGGCCGCGTCGGCGGCGGCGTCGGTCCCGACGGTGCTCAGCCTGTACGTCGAGCGCCTCGACGAGCGCGGCGTGTTCTGGGGGATCGTCGCCGCCCTGCTCGGGGGCATCCCGCTCATCATGTACGGCAACTACATCCGCGATGAACGGTGGGTCGCCTTCGCGTCCCTGTTCATGATCGGCGTGAGCACGCTCTTGTGCCTCGTCTTGCCTCGCCCGGCCGATGCCTGACCGCGGGCGCTCCCGCTCCGTGCTGCACCTCGCTCTGGGCGGGACGATCGCGTGCGTAAAGACGCGCGCCGGTCTCGTGCCGAGGTTGGGCGCCGCGGATCTTCTGTCGTCGGTGCGCCCGCCCCCGCGCGTCGTTGTGCAGGGGCTCGACGTCGGGCGGATGACGACCCTTTTGCCGCGCGATTGGGTGGCGCTCGCGCGCCGGATTGCGCGGGCCTATGCGAGTCACGACGGCTTCGTCGTCACGCTGGGAACCGACACGCTGGCCTACGTGGCGGCGGCGTTGACCGTGATGCTCGAAAACCTCGGCAAGCCGATCGTGCTCACCGGAGCGATGCGACCGATGGGCGACGCGCAATCCGATGGCCGGCGAAACCTGACGGACGCGCTGCGGGTCGCCGCGGCCGACGGCGTGGCCGGTGTGCTGGTGGTGTTCCACGGCCGGATCCTCGACGGTGGACGTGCGTCGAAGGTGCGCTGCGACGGCGACGACGCGTTCGAGAGCATCGGCGCGCCCCTGCTCGGGCGCGTGCGCGGCGCCGGGATCGAATGGCAGGGCAAGCCGCGGCCGCCCCAACCGCGGGCGGTGCTCGCGCTCCGTGACGCGCTCGACCCGAACGTCGCGACCTGCAAGCTCACGCCCGAGGTCGGAGCGGCGTGGGTGAGAGGCTTCGAGCGTTGCCACGGCGTCGTCGTGGAGGGGTACGGTGACGGCAACGTGCCGACCGAGCTCGTGCCCGCTCTGGCGCGGCTCGCGAAGCGGCGGCTGGTCGTGCTGGCGAGCCAGTGCACGTACGGGGCGGTGGCGCATCGCTACGAGGGCGGGCGCGCCCTGATCCGCGCCGGAGCGCTGTCGGCGGGGGACGCAACCAAGGAGATGGCCCACGTCCGGTTGATGTGGGCGCTCGGCCTGGGCCTGGACCGCCGCGCCGCGAAGCGCTGGTTTCGATCGAGCCGTTCCATCCGCCGGCCGAAAAGGGCCCCGCGGGATCCCTCGTTCGGGGTTCCGTCGCCCGGTCGCTGACGCGTGGCCCGCGTGCCGGGCGCGCCCTCGCTACTCGATCGGCCGCAGCGCCGCAGCGCGCCGCGCGTGCACGCCGAGCGCGACCTGGTCGTCGCCGCGCAGCTCGCGCAGCGCCCCCGTGACGTACGCCTTGGCCATCCGCTTGCGCCAGCCGAGCTGGAAGTCGGTGTTGTCGAGCGGCTTGGCCAGCTGCGCCGCCAACTCGGCGAGCGCGCCGATCGCCTCGTCGGCGAGCCGCGTCCCGACGAGGCGCGAGGCGTCCACCGCCACCGGCCGCGACGCCACCGCCCCCAGCGCCAGCCGCGCCGCCTCGACCGTGCCGTCGGCCGCGAGCTTCACCGCCGCCGCCACGCCGAGCACCGGGAAGTCGAACGCCTCACGGCGCCGCAGCTTCCAGTAGGTCGAGCGCCACCCCGTCGCGTCGGGCAGCCGCACCGCGGAGAGCAGCTCGTCCCGGCGCTTGGCGAGGTAGTCGATGCCGTCGTCGCGATACAGCTCCGCGACGGGCAGGGTGCGCGCGCCGCCCGCCGAGAGCAGCTCCACCTCGGCCCCGAGCGCGATCAGCGCCGGCGCGCTGTCCGTCGAGGAGACCGCCCAGCAGCGCGGCGATCCCGGCGCGACCCAGCACACCTGTCCCTCGTTCTTCGTCGGCCACCCGATCCCGGGCGCGGGCACGTCGCCGCGCTTCATGCAGAAGCCGATCGCCCGGCGCCACTCCGGGCCCTGGTCGTAGTAGTTGCAGCGCGTGTCGAGGCAGAGGTTCCCGCCGATGGTTCCGCTATTGCGGATGTGGGGCGTGGCCACGCTTCCCGCGGCGCGCACGAGCGCGCTCCACGGCGAGAGGCGCGGGTTGCCCGCGATCGCCGCGAGCGTGCATCCAGCGCCGATCGAGGCGCCTTTGCCGTCGACGATGAGCGCGCGCAGCGCCGCCACGCGACGCAGCGACACCAGCACCGCCGGGGTCTGCTGCCGCCGCTTCATGTTCGGCACGAGGTCGGTGCCGCCGGCCAGCACCATCGCCCGCGGACCCTCCGCCTCCAGGATCGCGACCACCTCCGCGATGGTGGAGGGCGCCCGGTAGGCGAAATTGCTGCAGCGCATCATGGCGTAGACCCCGCGCTCGCCGCGTCGACGATCGTCATCGCCTCACCTCCGGGCGGATCGGCGGCGCGCCCTCTTCGCCGGGGCGAGCCATGCGCGGCTTTCGCGGCCGGTCGTTCGAGGCGGTGCCGTCGCCGCCCTCCCACGGCGGCGCGACCTTGAGCGACTCGCCCCAGCCCACCGTCGGGAAGGCCGTCGGCCCGTAGCGCCGCGCCGGCGAGGCGAGCGCCTTCACGATCTTCTCCGGCGTGATGGGGATCTCGTCGATGCGCACGCCCACCGCGTCGAAGACCGCGTTGGCGAGCGCCGGCATCACCGGCAAGAGCGGCCCCTGCCCGACCTCCTTGGCGCCGAACGGGCCGCGCTCGTCCGGCTCCTCGACGAGGTAGGTCTCCACGGGCGGCATCTCCATCGTCGACGGGCTCTTGTATTCGAGCATCGAGGGCTGCTTGTGCACCAGGGCCGCCGCCAGCTTCGGCGGCAGGCGGCGGAACGCCGACTCCTCCATCAGCGCCTCGCCGAGCGCCATGTACACGCCGCCCTCGACCTGTCCCCGCGCCAGCGTCGGGTTCAGCGCGCGGCCGATGTCGTGGGCGATCCAGACCTTCGCCACGTCCAGCCAGCCGGTCTCCTCGTCGACAGCCACCTCCACCACCGCCGCGGAGTAGGAGTAGGTCGGCGAGGGCCCGACGCCGCCGCCCTTGTACTTCGCGGCGGTGACGGGCGCCTTGTACGAGCCGGTGGTCCCGAGCGTCCCGTGCTTGGCCTCGCCGTAGACCACCGCCTCCTGCCACGACAGGCCGCGCGACGGATCCTCGGCGTCGAACACCCGCCGCTCGGCGAAGACGAGCCGCGACGGAGGGACGTCCAATTTCGCGGAAACGGCCGTCGCGACGAGGTCGCGCGCGCGGGTGGCCGCCTCGATCGCCGCGTTGCCCATCATCATCGTCACGCGCGAGGAGTAGGAGCCGAGGTCCACCGGCGTGAGGTCGGTGTCGCCGGTGACGACGCGAATGTCGAACGGCTGCAGCCCGAGCACCTCGGCCACGCAGGCGGCCAGCACGTCGTCCGATCCCTGGCCGATCTCGGTGGCGCCGCAGAACGCCATCACCCCGCCCGAGCGGTCGAGCTTGAGCTGCACTCCGCTTTGCGGGAGATCGTTCCAATAAATTGGAAGGCCCGCGCCCGAGAGGTACGACGAGCACGCCAGCCCGAGGCCGCGCCCCCGTCCCAGCCGGCCGCGCCGTGTCTTCCACCCCGACCCCTCGACGACGCGCCGGATGCACTCGCCGAGGTTGATGCTGTGCACCCGCATGTAGTTGGCGGTCAAAGCGCGCGGCTCCGCCAGTTGCTGGAGACGCAGCTCCGCCGGGTCGACGCCGAGCGCGACGGCGATCTTGTCGAGCTGCACCTCCTGCCCGAAGCGCGGCTGCGGCGTGCCGTGCCCGCGCTTGGGTCCGCAGGGCGGCTTGTTGGTGAAGGCGCGCGCGCTGCGGAAGCGGTAGCGCGGCACCTTGTAGGTCACCGTCTGGAGCGCGCCGGTGTAGAAGGTGGAGGCCACGCCGTAGCTGCCGTAGGCGCCGCCGTCGAGCAGCGCGTCGAGCGCCAGCGCCTGGATGCGCCCCTCCTTCGACACGCCGGTGGTGAGCTTGAGCAGCACCGGGTGGCGCCCGCGGTGGCAGTAGAAGACCTCCTCGCGGGTGAGGCAGATCTTGACCGGCCGGCCAAGTGTCAAGGCGGCCTTCGCGACCACGATCTCGTGGTTGAAGGGATCGGACTTGCCGCCGAAGCCGCCGCCGTTGGGGATCGCCACGACCCGGACGTGGGCCGCGGGCAGCGCCAGCGTCTTGCCGAGCGCGCGGTGGAGGTAGTGCGGCGTCTGCGTCGACGACCAGACGGTCAGCTTGCCGTCCTGGTCGAGCGCCGCCAGCGTGGCGTGCTGCTCGATCGGCAGGTGGGTGTTGCCCTGGTAGAAGAAGACGTCCTCGAACACGCGATCACTCTGCTGCATCGCAGCA
>JAJXSP010000217.1 GCA_021784515.1 Myxococcales bacterium
CGCCGGCCTGTTGGGCACGGCGCAGAGGGGATAAACGAGGTGCCGGAGGGGGTCAGAAGTACTGTCGCGGGTGGGGTCAGAAGTTGTGTCGCTTGACAGAGGGGATGAGCGGCGGATCGACGAGGACGCTCATGACTTCGGCCCCCTATTCGCCACGTACGCGACGACGCGCCCGTCGGGCAACTCGACGGCAATCGGGGTCGGCATGCCGAGACCCGTGAGGATCTGCAGCCAGCGCTCGTTCCATTCGTCGAGGGGCTGGCCCACGAAAAGGTTGAGAAACGAGTCCCTCAACTCGGTCGGCACATCCTTCGGCCATGTCGCAACGACCGTTCGCCTCAACTCGCGCTCGGCGTCGCTGCGCGAAATCAAACCTAGGGTCGCGAGGTTCGTGATTTCGGGAATCCCGATGGGCGGGCAATTCCTCAGGGCGGCGCGCCCCCTCCTTGTGAAGCGGCTCATCGCGTCTCCTTTCCGCGTGTGTTTCGAGAGCTGGGCGTGCTTCTCGCCCGCGAGGGCGGTCGCGCCTCGGCCCGGGCGAATGCGCGCGCCACAATGCGCGCGGCGTAGGTGTCGCCGTCGTTGTGCGCCTCGTCGGCGCGCGCGAGCAGGGCGCGGATCTCGCGCCCGAGGCGCGCACCTTGCGGCGTCGCGAGCGCGTCGCGGAATGTCGCGAGCGTCGCCAGCGCATCGGCGACCGTCAGGCGCGCGCTCACGCCGCGCCTCGCCGGGCGCTAAAGGTGCGCGCTACCTGTGGGGGTGGTTCTGGGCCAGAGCCGTCGTCGGGGGCCCGAGCGCGGGTGCGGCGACGAGCACCTGCGCGGCGCGTCCGACGGGCTGACGTGCGGCGCGGAGCGACGCGGCGGAAAGCCGGCGCGGCGGCGCGCTGGGCGTGTGCCCAGCGACGAATCGCCGACGTGACGTCGCCATCACGCACCGATGGAGCGACGGCCGCGACAACGGCGCGGCGGTCGCGCTCTGGCAGTTCGGGGAGCACGCGCGCCACGTACTGCTCTGTGGTCCGCCTATCGATGCGCTGAAGCGTCGCCGGCGGCACGTCGGAGATCTCGGGATCTGCGTCGGTCTCGGAGCAGGACATCTCCAGTGCGGTGCAGCGCCCCACCGCCGCCAAGCGCTCGACGGCGCGGCGGTCCAGTGTCTTGCGTCTGGGGAGGCGGGGTGATAGTTTTCGCATTGCGGCGGTCCGCTCGCCGTCGACCCCGCCAGACGCCCTCGCGCTCCGCCAGGAGCGTGGGGGCGTGGTCGTTTTGGGGGTCGGCTGCTGATCACCAAATACGCCGATCCCACAGCAGACGCAACTAGGTCTTGCGCCCGCCCGCTTTTCTTGTCTTGCCGCCATCGAGCACGCCGAGCACACGCCCCGCGGCGCCCGTCGTGACGGCGCCCGGCGCGATGTAGTGGCGCTTCGCCGTCGTCGCGTTCGCGTCGCCACCGTGGCCCATGCCGAATGCCACCGCGTCGAGGCTCCATCCGCGACGAGAGGCGAGCGACGCGAACGTGCGGCGGAGCAGTCGCGCGTCGGCCTTCGGGACGCCGATCGCGTCGGCGATGCGCTGCGCGGCGCGGCTCGGGAAGTTCGCCGCGTGCGGGAACAGCCGCTCCGTCGGCGCCCTACCCTTCGCGCGGTTCGCCAGCAGTGCGCGCAGCTCCTCGTCGGCGACCTCGATCGGGCGCCGAGAGTTCTCGTTTTTCAGCCGCGCACCCGCGATCCAGAGGATCGCGCCGTCGTCGTCGACGTCGCGTCGCTCGATCTGCACGATCTCGCCCGGTCGGCACGAGCATGAGAGCGCGATCAGCGCGGCGAGCGCGCCCGCGTCACCGCCGCGCGCCATCTCGATCGCCTTGTCGCGGAATCGGCGCGCCTCGTCGACGCGGAGGCTCTCGCTGCGGTGGTCGGCGACCTTCCCCAACTTCTCAACGGGAGCGAACGGATCTTGGCGCAGCCACCGACGGCGATCGTGTGCGCACCACGCGCCGAACTGCTTGCACACCTTCAAGCTCATGCGGTGCGTGCCCGCGAGGTAGTCGCCCGACGTGGCGATGGCCGTGTAGAGCCCTTCCGCCCTGCGCGGCGTCAGCGCGGAGAGCGGCCCGTCGAGCACGGGACCGAGCAGGCGCAGCCCGTCGCGCTTGACGCGGGCGATGGTGGACTCGCGCACGCCGCGCGCCTTCATTTCGTCGGTGAACGCATCGAACGCGCTCTTGACGGAGCGCGAACGCATCGTGACCTCGGAGCGGATGCGGTCCGCCTCCGCGTCGGCCTCGTCCTTCGCAAAGTAGCTCCTGCTGCCGGTGAGCACTCCGCCGACGCGGAAGTAGATGCGCCACTGGTCGCCGCGATAGCGGTAGACCCACACGTTGCCGCTCTTGTTGTCGCGCCGCACGGCCGCCTCCGGGAAGTGTTACACGAACTGTTACACAGCCCCGAAGTCCGGACAACAAAAAGCGCGTTTCTCGTCGGAGAAACGCGCCGCGCCCTTGCGGGCGGCGACCCCAACGGGATTTGAACCCGTGTTACCGACGTGAAAGGCCGGTGTCCTGGGCCGGCTAGACGATGGGGTCGGTGAAGCAGAGAGGGTGTGCCACCACGCTCCCTCGGTTGTCAACTTTTGATTGCATGGCGCGCTCTGTGGTCGCTGGCGCGCGGCGCCGGTGTGCCTACTGTCCCGCCATGGCACGGCGCCCCATCCTGATCGTCGAGGACGACGAGGACCTGGTTTCCTGCTTGTCCGCGCTCCTCGAAGAGGAGGGTCACCCGGTGATCACGGCGCGCACCGGCGACGACTCGCTGGCCGCGTGCGACCAGGATCCCGCGCTCGTGCTGATCGACCTCCACATCCCCGGCGTGCTCACCGGCGAGGCGCTCGTCGAGGCCCTGCGCGCGCGGCTCGATCCGTCGGTGCGCATGCTGCTGCTCTCGGGCGAGCACGACCTCGCCCGCCGCGCCGCCAGGCTCCACGTCGACGGCTACCTCGCCAAGCCGTTCGCCGCCGACGAGCTCCTGCGCGCCGTCGAGGAGCACGCCCGCCACTGACGCGTGCTAACGTCGGGCGCGCTCCTGCGACCGGAGCCGGTGCGTAGCGAGGTGAGCGAAGCGAACAAGGACGCAGGAGGTGCCGGGCCGCGGCGAGGCCGCCCCTTCCGCTCGCCGGCGCCGGTGGTGCGCCTCGTCAACGCCTTCGCATCGCCGGTCGACAACGCGGTGGCCACCGCGCGCACGTGCTACTCGGCCCGCGGCATCGTCACCACCGACGAGGTGGCGCGCCGCCCCGAGGCGCGCGATCGGCTCGCCCGCTCGATCTACCAGGCCGGCCACCACACCACGCTCCAGCACGCGCACTTCCAGTTCTCCCTCGAGAACGTGTCGCGTCAGTTCCTCTGGTCGTTCCTCCACTCGCACCCCTTCTACAACTCCGAGCAGGTGTCGCAGCGCTACGTCGAGGTGAAGCCGGGCACCTACGCGATCCCGCCGCTCGACGGTGAGGCGCTGGCGGTGTACGAGCGCGCCGCGCTGGCGCAGATCGACGACTACCAGCGCCTGATCGCCGCGCTCACGCCGGCGGCGGCGCGCGAGTACTTCCGGATCTTCCCCGCCCGCGGTCACAGCGAGGCGGCCCGCGACGGCGCGGCGAAGGACATCAAGAAGCGGGCACAGGAGATCGCACGCTACGTGCTCCCCGTCGCCACGTTCGCGTTCCTCTACCACACCGTCTCGGGGCTGACGCTGCTGCGCTACTTTCGGCTGTGCGAGCAGCACGACGCCGCCGACGAGACGCGGATCGTCGTCGGCGAGATGGTGCGGCTGCTGCTCGACGCGGATCCCTGCTTCCGCGCGATCGTCGAGGAGCCGATCCCGCTCGAGGAGACGCCCGAGCACCGCTTCTTCGTCGAGCGGCCGACGGGCGCGGCGCGCGAGTTCATCGCCGAGTTCGACCGCGAGCTTGGGGGCCGCACCTCGCGGCTCGTCGGACGCAAGCCGGAGAACGAGGCGCTGGTGGCGCAGGCGGTGCGCGAGGTGCTGGGCATGCCGCGGGCGCGCCTCGACGACGCGGCGGCGATCGCGCTCGCGCTCGACCCCTCGAAAAACCCGCTGTTCGGCGAGGCGCTCAACCTCGGCACGCTGTCCAAGCTCGGGCGCGCGCTCGGCCACGCGAGCTACACCTTCCGCAAGAAGCTGTCGCACGCCGCCGACTCCCAGGACCAGCGCCACCGCATGGTGCCGGGCTCGCGCCCCATCCTCGCGGCGCACCTTTGCGACGAGCCCGACTTCGTCCGCCCTGCCCTCGTCGAGCGCAGCGCGGCGGCGCGCGATATCTTCGACGCCTCGATGGCGCGCACCTGGCGGGCGATCGCGCGCCTGCGCGAGCTGGGCGTCTCCGACGAGCACGCCGCCTACCTGCTACCCAACGCCGTCGCGGTGCGCTTCACCGAGTCGGCCGATCTCCTCCACCTCCACCACAAGCTCAAGAGCCGCCTCTGCTACAACGCGCAGGAGGAGATCTGGCGCGCCAGCCTCGACGAGGCGCGCCAGATCCGCGAGCATGAGCCTCACATCGGCCGCTGGCTCCTGCCGCCCTGCGGCCTGCGCGCCGCCACGGCGACGCGTCCGATCTGCCCCGAGCGCGAACGCTACTGCGGCGTGCCGGTGTGGAAGCTGTCGCTCGACGAGTACGCGCGCGTCATCTGATCTCGATTAAGATTCCGCCGCCCATGGCCCCGCCTTCGAAGAAGATCGATCGAGTCCGCAACATCGGCGTCGCCGCGCACATCGACGCCGGGAAGACCACCGTCAGCGAGCGCTTCCTCTTCTACTCGGGGAAGATCCACAAGATCGGCGAGGTCCACGAGGGCGAGACTCACATGGACTACATGCCGCAGGAGCGCGCCCGCGGCATCACCATCACCGCCGCCGCGACGAGCTTCCCGTGGCGCGGGCACGAGATCCACCTCATCGACACGCCCGGGCACGTCGACTTCACCATCGAGGTGGAGCGGTCGCTGCGCGTGCTCGACGGGGCGGTGGTCGTCTTCTCCGCCGTCGACGGCGTCGAGCCGCAGTCCGAGACGGTGTGGCATCAGGCGGACAAGTTCCACGTGCCGCGGGTCGCCTTCGTCAACAAGATGGATCGCGTCGGCGCCGACTTCGCGAACGTGCTGCGCGAGATCGAGACGCGGCTGGCCGCGCGGCCCGCCGCCATCCAGCTGCCGCTCGGCGCCGAGGACAAGTTCGAGGGCGCGGTCGATCTCGTCGAGCTGAAGGCCGTGCGATTCACGGGCGAGGAGTCGGACGAGCCGATCGTCGAGGACGTCGAGGGAGACCTTCGCATCGAGGCGATCACCGCACGCGAGCAGCTCGTCGAGCAGGTCGCCGACGTCGACGACGCGCTGGCCGAGCTTTTCCTGGCGGGCGGCGAGATCGCTCCCGGCGATCTGAGGGCCGCCATCCGCCGGGCCACGCTCGCCGGGAAGATCGTCCCCGTGCTGTGCGGCGCGGCGCTGCGCAACATGGGCGTGCAGCCGCTCCTCGACGCGGTGGTCGACTACCTGCCCGCACCGACGGAAGTGCCGCCGATCCACGGCGTGAAGCCCGGGACCGACCAGGCGGAGACGCGCCCGCCCGACGACAAGGCGCCGCTCTCGGCGCTCGCCTTCAAGATCCTCCTGTTCGAGGGGCGCAAGACCGTCTTCCTGCGGATCTACTCGGGGACCGCCCACCCGGGTGACGATCTTTGGAACCCGCGCCTGCGGAAGTACGAGAAGATCGCGCGCCTGTTCTCCGTCGACGCCGAGAAGCGCGAGCGGATCGAGCGGGCCGGCGCGGGGATGATCGTCGCGGTGATGGGACTGAAGGACACGGCCACCGGCGACACGCTGTGCGACGCGAAGAACCCGATCCTGCTCGAGCGCATCGACACCTACGAGCCGGTCATCTCACAGGCGATCGAGCCCGAATCGACCCAGGAGAAGGAGAAGCTCGACGCGGCGCTCGCCAAGCTCACCGACGAGGATCCGACCTTCAAGGTGCACGAGGACCCGGAGACGGGACAGACCATCGTCCGGGGGATGGGCGAGCTGCACCTCGACATCATCCGCGATCGGCTGGCGATCGAATTCGGGGTCAACGCCCGCCTCGGCCGCCCGCAGGTGGTTTATCGCGAGACGCTGACGAGGACCGGCGAGGCCGAGGCCACCTTCGAGCGGGTGGTGTCGAAGTCGGCGCTCGAGGGGGCGAAGGGAAAGGCGGCGGGCAAGGGGGCCGAGAAGGAGAAGGAGGAGCAGGCGCTCCTGTTCGGCGCGGCGCGCGTGCGGGTGGCGCCGCTGCCGCGCGGCGCGGGCGTGAAGATCCGCGCCGAGGTGCCGCCCTTCCCCGACCTGCCCGACCGCGTGTCGAAGCTCGCGCCGGCGCTGGTGGAGGCGGCTCTCGCCGGCGTGCGCGAGGGCGCGGTGTCCGGCGTGTCGGGCTACCCGATGGAGGACATCGAGGCGGTGCTGACGTGGATCGAGCCGCGCGAGGCGTCGGCGCTCGGCTACCAGATCGCGGGCGGCGAGGCGTTCCGCAAGGCGTGCGTCGAGGCGGGCGCGGCGCTGCTCGAGCCGATCATGCAGGTCGAGGTGGTGGTGCCCGAGGAGTTCATGGGCGCCGTTGTCGGCGACCTCAACGCGCGCCGCGCACAGATCGAGGACCTCGGCTTCCGCGGGACGAAGCGGACGGTGGTGGCGAAGGTGCCGCTGAAGGCGCTGTTCGGCTACGCGACGGCGATCCGCTCGGCGTCGCAGGGGCGGGCCACCTTCACCATGCACTTCGCCCGCTACGACGCGTGGGCCTGATCACTTCCCCTTCAGTGCGTCGCCCTCCACCTTCGCCTGCACGTTCTTGAGCGCACTCTCGAGGCCGCGAATGGTCGATTGAAGGGTCGAGAGATCGTCCCTCGTCGCCAGCTTGAAGGTGCGCGCGAGGCGCTTGAGGCGCGCGTCCACGGCCGACTGCACCTCGCCGCGCAGCTCGACCGCCTTCATCATCGCCTGCATCACGCGCGGGCTCGACACCAGCTTCATCACCCGCGGGTTGCCCATCAGCCTCATTCCACTCCGCATGGCCCCGTCGCGCAGCTTGTCCAACATGAGCGCTCCTCGAAAAGAGGCGGATCCATCGCACGGCGATCGCGGAGTGTCAAACCGCCCGGCCAGCCCGTTGCCGACGGTGAGCCCCGATGGTACAAGCCGGGCGTGAGCCATCGGGATCACAAAACACGGGCGCCGCACCGGGTGCGGGTCTTCGTGATCACCGTGTCCGACACCCGCACCGAGGTGGACGACACGGGCGGAGCACTCGCGCGCGAGCTCTGCGCCGCCGCCGGGCACGAGGTGGCGGGCTCGCGGATCGTGAAGGACGAGCCGGCCGAGGTGGCGCGCCTGGTGCGCGAGCTTGCCGCCGCGCGAGCCGCCGACGTGATCGTCACCACCGGCGGCACCGGCATCTCGCGCCGCGACTCGACCTACGAGGCGATCGCCTCGCTCCTCGACAAGCGCCTCGACGGCTTCGGCGAGCTGTTCCGCATGCTGTCGTACCAGGAGATCGGATCGGCGGCGATGATGTCGCGCGCCGTCGGTGGGCTCCACGCCGGCGTGGCGGTGTTCGCGCTGCCCGGCTCGCCGGCGGCGGTGCGCCTCGGCCTCGAGAAGCTGGTCATCCCCGAGCTGTCGCACGTCGTGTTCGAGAAGGAGCGGTGAGCGGCCCGTCGCTGCCGGTGCTGGCGCCGATCGCCGACGGCTTCGACCGCCGCGTCACCTACCTTCGCGTCTCGCTGACCGATCGCTGCAACTACCGCTGCACCTACTGCATGCCCGAGGCGGGCGTGGACCTCGTGCCGCGAGCGGAGGTGCTGTCGATCGAGGAGCTGGCGCGCGTCGTCGGCGTGCTGGCGCGCGCGGGAGTGCGGCGGGTGCGCCTCACCGGCGGCGAGCCGACGGTGCGCCACGGCCTCGTCGATCTGGTGGAGAAGCTCGCGGCGATCGGGCTCGACGATCTCGCGATGACGACGAACGGCCACGTCCTCGCCGAGCTCGCGGCGCCGCTGCGACGCGCCGGGCTGTCGCGGCTCAACGTCTCGATCGACACGCTCGATCCCGTCAAGTTCAGGCAGATCACCCGGTGGGGAGATCTCGCGCGGGTCGTGGCGGGCGTCGAGGCGGCGCGGGCGGCGGGCTTCCGCGGGACGAAGATCAACGTCGTCACGCTCGCCGGTTGGAACGACGACGAGCTGCCCGCGCTCGCGCGGTGGGCGTGGGAGCGCGACGCCGTGCCGCGCTTCATCGAGTGGATGCCGATGTCCGGCGGAGCGATCTTCGCGCCGGGTACGTTTTTCGCCGCGGCCGAGATCCGGCGCCGGCTCGCCGACGAGCTCGGCCCCCTCGTCCCCGACGAGGCGGGCGATCTCCCGGGCGTCGGTCCGGCGCGCTACCACCGCCTCGCCTCCGACGCGGCGCACCGCTTCGGGATCATCAGCGCGGTGTCCGAGCCGTTCTGCGACACCTGCAACCGCGTCCGCCTCTCCTCGACCGGGCAGCTCCACACCTGCCTCGCCCGCGACGAGGTGATCGATCTGAAGGCACCGCTGCGCGCCGGCCTCTCCGACGAGGAGCTGCTCGACCGCGTGCGCGCCGGCGTGGCGGCCAAGGTGAAGAGCCACGACTTCTCGCCGACCGGCTGCGGAGGTCCGCGCAAGCACATGGTGACGATCGGCGGCTGAGCGCTCGCGTCCGCGGCACGGCGCCCGATCTCTCGACGGCGATCAAATGGGCGCCGGCGCGGGCGCTGACGGGGGCGACGAATCGAAAGCCGTTGTCGACCCTTCCCGATCGCAGGGCGAGTTGCCAGGCGCCTGCTGCTGATTGCGGGCCCCCACTTTCTGCGTTAGGTAGTGGGCACCATGGCTCGTGCCCCACTCCAGAAGGTGCTCCTCGGCGTGCTCAGCGTCGGCGTGATCGGCGGCGTCGCGTGGGGCTTCTTCCGCAGCATCCCGACGGCGATGGAGTTCTACAAGCACGTCGACGAGGTCACCCCGAACCTCCCGGCGTGGCAACAGAAGTCGATGCAGCTGCACGGCTTCGCGTTGCCGGGAACGATCCAGAAGCGCCTCGACCGCGAGCACCAGCGCATGGAGTACAAGTTCACCGAGGTGAACTGCGGCAAGCAGATCGACGTGCTCTACGACGGCCCGGGCTCGGTGCCCGACACGTTCAAGGACGGCGCCGAGGTGGTGGTCAAGGGCACCGTCGAGGGCAACGGCTTCCACGCCACCGAGATCATGGCGAAGTGCCCGTCGAAGTACCAGACGACCGCCGGCGCCAACCCGATGTGCTCACAGGGCAAGGCCAACTAGATGGCCTCCTCCGGCAACCCGATCGCTGACTTCGGTCAGCTCTCGCTCCTCCTGACCCTCGTGGCCGCCACCTGGGCGGGCGCAGCGAGCGCCGTCGGGGCGAGGCGTCGCTCGCGGCGCCTCGTCGAGTCCGGCATGTGGGGCGTGTACGCCACCGCCGCGCTCCTCACGCTCGCCTCGGCGATCATCTTCTTCGCCATCCTCGCGAACGACTACTCGATCAAGTACGTCCACCACTACTCCGACGCGACGATGCCCTGGTACTACAAGATCACATCGTACTGGGGCGGCCTCGACGGCTCGATGATGTTCTGGGCGTGGCTCCTCGCCCTGTTCGCGGCCGTCGCCATCTGGGTCAACAAGGATCGCCACCGCGAACTGATCCCCTGGGTCTCGACGGTGCTGATGGGGATCCTCGTCTTCTTCCTGCTGCTGCTCGTCTACTCCAAGCGCCCCTTCGATACCTTCCTCACTGATCC
>JAJXSP010000218.1 GCA_021784515.1 Myxococcales bacterium
TCGGGGCGCTCGAGTCGCTCGGCGCCGTCGAGGCGGGCGAGGCGATGATCCGGCTCGCGTGGGTCGAGGCGCTGTGGGCCGCCGGCCGCCGCCCCGAGGCGCGCGCCGCCGCGAGCGCCGCCCACGAGCGCCTCGCGGAGCGCGCCGCCCGCATCAGCGACCCGACCCGCCGCAAGAGCTTCCTCGAGCGCGTCCCCGAGAACGCGCGCACCATCGCCATCGCGCAGGCCATCGGGTGGAAATCATGATCTACGGGATCTCCTGGACGCGCCTTTTGCCATTGCCCGTGGTCGTCATCGACCTCCTGGCGCTCCTCTTCTCACGCCGCCTGTGGCACGACACCGTCGAGATGACCAGCCGCACCGGTCAGACGTCGCACGTCGTGGCGGCGCACCTCCTGCTCTGGTTCGTCGGCGGCGGCACGCTGTTCTACTGGGCGAGCTACTGGCTGGAAGAGGTGTTGCCGATCCGCCCCCGCTGGGGAATGAGCGATCCGTCCCCCGAGGACAAGGCGGTGGCGTGGATGTTCCTGCGCGGCCTGCTCCTGATTGCGCTGTATGCCTTTACCTGGAGCGTGCTGCGCAATCACGCATTTCGCGCCGCGCCCTGAGCGGCACGCGCGCGCAGGTAGTCCCACTCGTCGGCGATCGCCTCGCGCACCCTCGACAGGTCGATTCCGGCCTTGCGGAAGCGCCCCTGTTTTGCGTGGTAGTTCTCGAGCGCGCCGGGGGTCATTTCCGGCTCGACGTTGATCACGAATCGCCGCCCGCCGAAGACCTCGTAAATGGGATAGAGGCCCGATTTGACGGCCAGGCGAATCAGCTCCACTCCGTCGCCGGGCTCCGACTTCCAGCCGGTCGGACAGGGCGAGAGCACGTGCAGAAAGCGGAACCCCTCCATATCGAGCGCATCGCGCATCTTCCTCAATGCGTCGTCGGGATGGGCGAGCGACACCGTCGCCACATAGGGAATGCGGTGCGCCGCCATGATGCCGACGATGTCCTTCTTCGCCAGCTCGTTGCCGGTCGGCGTGGTCGTCGTGGCGGCCCCGCGCGGCGTGGCGGAGGAGCGCTGCCCGCCGGTGTTCCCGTAGATCTCGTTGTCGTAGCAGAGATAGAGGATGTCCTCGTTCCGCTCCGCCGCGCCCGACACGGTGGCCATCCCGATGTCGAACGTCCCGCCGTCGCCGGCGAAGCAGATGACGCGGGTCTTCTCGCCATTCAATTTCGCCGCCCAGGCGAGCGCGGTGGCGACGGAGGCGCCGGAGGCGAACGTGGTGGCGACGACCGGAGCGCCATAGGACGACCAGGGAAACGGCCCCGCGGCGACGATGGCGCAGCAGGTGGGAATGACCAGTTGCACGGGCCGGTCGCCCGCCGCCCGACCGAGGAACTGGTGCACGATCGACATTCCGCATCCGCCGCAGTTGGTGTTTCCGCAGCGGAGGATGGGCTCCGATCGATCGGCCGCCGTCTGGGCCATTCCGCCAAGCAGTGGCTCGGCCATCTCAGCCAATCTCCATGAACACGGGAGTCCCGGCGCGCTCGCGGGCGCCGAGGTCGTCGAGGATCCGCGTGATGTGGTGGGGACGGATATCGCCGCCGCCGACGCCAATCATGTAGTTCTGGATCAACGTCGCCGACGGCGCGGCGCTGCACACTTCGCTCCACAGGATTCCGCCCGATCCCGGAGAACAATCGCGATCTACGACCCCGACGCGGCGGCCGCGCAACGCCCGCTCGATCGCCGCCGCAGGGAATGGCCGGAACAGCCGCACGCGCAGCGCGCCGGCGCGAATCCCTTTTTCACGCGCCGCGTCCACCGCCCGCCGCGCCGTCGCTGCGGTGGTCCCCATCGTGACGAGGACGATCTCGGCGTCCTCCATTCGATAAGGGACGATCGGGTCGGGCGGCCGGCGGCCGAAATGGCTCTCGAACGACTCCTGGATTTCGGAGTAGACCGCCTCCACGCTCGTCATCGCCTCGGCGTGCTGCGCGCGGTGGGCCTCGGTCTCGTGCGGCATGTCGAGGTGGCCGATGACGCGCGGGTGGGCGCCGATCCGGTGCGGCAGGTCGAGCGGCGGCAGGAAGCGATCGACCGCCTCCTGCTCGGGGATCTCGGTGGGTGTCATGGTGTGCGAGAGGATGAATGCGTCCTGGCAGACCATCGCGGGCAGCATCACCCGTTTGTCCTCGGCGAGCCGGAATGCGAGCAGGGTCGTGTCGCCGACCTCCTGGTTGTCCTCGCAATAGAATTGAATCCAGCCCGCGTCGCGCAGCGCCAGCGTGTCGCCATGATCGGCCCAGATGTTCCAGGGCGGCCCGACGGTGCGATTCACCGCCATCATGACGATCGGCAGGCGCGAGTAGCCGGCCGCGAAGACGTTCTCCGTCATGTAGGCGAGGCCGTTGGACGAGGAGGCGGTGAAGGAGCGCAGGCCGGCGGTCGAAAAGCCGATGCACACCCCCATCGCGCTGTGCTCGCTCTCGACGCGCACCACCTGGCCCTTCTCGATCTCGTGGGCGCACAGAAGCTCGATGCATTCCGTCTGCGGGGTAATCGGGTACACGCCGCTGCCGAAGCCGCGGCCGCGCCGGTTCGCCCTGCCGGCGAGGATCACCGCCCATCCGGCGGCGTGATTGGCGCTGACCAGCTCGCGGCTCACGCGCTCATCTCCATTCCGCTGCGCGGGCACTCCGTGACGCAGATGCCGCAGCCTTTGCAATACGAGAGATCGATCTCGTAGCCCGTCTCGGTGCGGTGGATCACGCCGTCCGGGCAATAGACGAGGCAGGTGTCGCAGCGCGTGCAATCGCCGCAGGCGTAGCAGCGCTGCGCCTCGCGCGCGCTCGGAAGGCCGCGGCTCACCTCGCCGAACTCGCGCCGGCGGATCGCCGCCTCGACGAGGCGCTCGCCATCGGGGGGGGAGGACGCGAAGTGGTCGGCGCGGATCGCCTCGGGGCGCACCGTCTTGGGCGGAACCCCAAGAGGGTTCCGCTCCTCCCGCGCCGATGCGTCCCGGCCAAGCCGGGCCGCATCAACGCGATCGGCCCGATCGCGGCGCGGCTCCTCGGCGCCCGGTCCAAGCGCGGCGAGGGCGCGCAGGGCGGCGCGGCGGCCGTCGCCGATCGCGTGCGCCACCGTCCCCTCGCCGGTCGAGAGGTCGCCCGCGGCGAATGCCGGCAGCGGGTCGTCGCCGTCGTAGAGGCGGCCCTGGCGGAGCGACCAGCCGTCGGGCAGCAGCGAGAGGTCGTCGGACTGCCCGAGCGCGAGCAGCACGGCGTCGCAGGCGAGCGCGGAGCGGCGCTCCGAGACGACCGGCCGCCGCCGCCCGCTCCCGTCGGGCGGACCGAGGTCCACCTCGGCGAGCGAGACGGCGCGCACCCGACCGTCGCCCTCGAAGCCCACCGGCGCGCGCAGGAACGCGAAGCGCACGCCCTCGTGCTCGGCCTGCTCGACCTCCTCCACGATCGCCGGCATCTCGCCGCGGCTCCGTCGATAGACGACGGTGACCTCCGAGGCGCCGGAGCGGAGCGCGCTGCGGGCGCAGTCGAGCGCGGTGTTGCCGCCGCCGAGCACCACCACGTGGCCGCCGATCCGAGCGCCGCTCTCCAGGTTCACGCGCCGCAGGAAGGCGAGACCCTGCTCCACGCCGTCGAGGTGCGCGCCGGCGACGTCGAGCGAGCGCGCGCAGGCGAGGCCGGTGGCCAGAATGGTGGCGTCGTGCTCACGCGCGATCGCGGCGACGTCGGACCGCTCGAGGCGGCGGCCGCAGCGCACCTCGACGCCGAGGGCGAGCAGGCGATCGATCTCGCGGTCGAGCGGCGCGCGCGGCAGGCGATAGACCGGGATGCCGGTGCGCAGCACGCCACCGAGCGCGCGCTCCGCCTCGAAGATCGTCACGCGATGCCCGGCACGCGCCAGCGCCCACGCCGCGGCGAGGCCGGCGGGCCCGCCCCCGACGACGGCGAAGCGGCGCGGCGAGGCGCACGAGGCGATTTCGACCTCGACGGCGGGGGCGTGATCGGCGATCCACCGCTCGAGGCCGCGCACGTTCACCGCGCCGTCCTTCTCCTTGCGGTTGCAGCCCGCCATGCACGGCGCGGGGCAGACGCGGCCGCACACCGACGGGAGCGGCGAGGTGCGCGCCAGCACCGCCGCGGCTGCCCGCTCGCCGTCGCGGGCGAGCGCCTGCACGAAGCCTTCGACGTCGTTGCCGGCCGGGCAGGCGGCGCTGCACGGGGCGAGGTGGCGTGCGTAGCGCGGCGTCTGCGAGCGCCAGCTCCCCGTCTTCAAGCCGGGCGACTTCCCGTCGCTGTGCTCGACGAGCGGGATCACCTTCGGCGGCGCGGGCGGCGGCGGCGACGGCGGCGAGGCCGAGGTGTCGACGGGGCCGCTCTCGCGCACCGCCTCGAACGCCTCGCGCGCGGCGGCGAGGTTCTTCGAATAGCCGAACGCGCGGTAGGTCTCCTCGAGCGCCTCGAAGGGCAGCCCGAAGGCACGCACGTAGGCGCCGGCGATCGTCGTGTTCACGATCACCACCGAGCGCGTCCCGATGCCGTGCCGGCGGGCGATCGCGCTCGCGTCCACCGCCGCCACTCGCACGCGCGGGAAGCGCGCCGCCAGCACCTCGGCCGGCTCCGGCGTGTTGACGAGGAGCGTGCCGCCGTCGGCGAGGCCGGCGAGGGCGTCGGGGCCGAGCAGCGTCGGGTCGAGGACGATCAGGTGGTCGGGGCGGTAGACCTTGTTGCGGTTCTCGATCGCCCCGTCGCCGACGCGGGTGTAGGCGCGGATCGGCGCGCCGGAGCGTTCACCGGCGTAGTCGCCGAAGCTCTGCACGCTGCGGCCGAGCCGGGAGTGGAGGGCGGCGATCAGCTTGGCGCAGGTGACGCCGCCCTGCCCTCCACGGCCATGGAGCCGGATCTCGAGGACGCGCGACCGTTCGACAGTTTCGTCCGACATGCGCGCGCACCATACTGCGCCCGCGGTCGAGTGAGCTAACCAAGATCAATTCCGCGGATCGCAAGAGGTGTCGATTCACCCGAGCGTGCCGAGGGCCCCCGGCGCAGGGCGAGGAGGCGCCGGGCCATGCGTCAGATGGACCCGGCTCGCGACGGGAGACACCTCTTCAGTCCGTGCGGTGCTCCAGCTCCTGCCAGCGGGCGTAGAGGCGCTCGACCTCGGCGCGCGCACCGGCGAGCGCGGCCACCATCGCCGGGATCTCCGCCGCGCGTGACTTGTAGAGCGACAGGTCGCCGAGCTCGACCTCGAGCGCCGCGGCGCGCGTTTCGGCGGTGGTGATCGCGGCCTCAATCCCGGAGAGCTCCTGCTTCTCGCGGTAGCTCAACCGGCGTGCCGGCGGCGCCGCCGAAGCGGCCTCACCGTCGCCGGCGGGCGCGGTCCGACGGGCCGCCTTCGCCGCGACGGCCTCCACCTGCGCGCGCCGCTCGAGCCACGACGAGTAGTCGCCCTCGTAGAACCCGACGCGGCCATCCCCCTCGAAGGCGAGGATGCCGGTGGCGACGCGGTCGAGGAACCAGCGGTCGTGCGAGACCAGCACCGCGCAGCCGGGGAAGTCGCGCAGCGCCTCTTCGAGCACCTCGAGCGTCTGGAGGTCGAGGTCGTTGGTCGGCTCGTCGAGCACGAGCAGGTTGCCGCCCTTGCGCAGCAGCTTCGCCAGCTGCACGCGGTTGCGCTCTCCGCCCGACAGCGCGCCCACCGGCGTGTCGGCGAAGCCATCGTCGAACAGCATCATCCGCAGGAAGGTGCGCACGTGCACCGGGCCGTCATCGAGGTCGACGTGCTCGCTGTCGCCCGCCACCTCCGCCAGCACGGTGCGGTCGTCGCGCAGATCGGCGCGCCCCTGATCGAGGAACGCGAAGCGCGTGTTCAGGCCGACCACCACCTCGCCCGCGTCGGGCGCGATCTGGCCGAGGAGGGTCCGCACCAGCGTCGTCTTGCCGGCGCCGTTCGGCCCGACGACGCCGATCCGATCGCCCGGCTTGAGCAGGAGCGTGAGGTCGCGGAACAGCGGCTTGCCGCCGAGCGACTTCGACACGCCGCGCAGCTCGAGGATCGTCTTGCCGAGGCGCCCACCCGTCGGCAGG
Organism: Myxococcales bacterium; assembly: GCA_021784515.1. Classification (GTDB taxonomy): domain Bacteria; phylum Myxococcota_A; class Polyangia; order Palsa-1104; family SHYY01; genus SHYY01. The sequence continues at coordinate 6,108 of JAJXSP010000218.1, forward strand.
CGGAGCGTCATCGGCCCGGCGCGGCGGTCGGCCGCCGTCGGGCGCGCAGCGACCGCCTGATCGAAGCGATCGATACGCGCCTGCTGCTTGGTGGAGCGCGCCTTCGGGCCACGGCGGATCCAATCCAGCTCGCGGCGCACGAAGGCGGCGCGCGCCTGCTCGCGCGCGCTCTCGTTGGCCAGGCGCTCGGCCTGCTGCCCGAGGAAGTCGGTGTAGTTGCCCGAATAGGCGTGGAGGCGCCCGCGGTCGATCTCGAGGATGCGCGTCGCCACGCGGTCGAGGAACCAGCGATCGTGCGTGACGAGGAGCAGCGCGCCCGGCAGCGCGGCGAGGCGCGCCGCGAGCCACTCGACGGTGCGCGCGTCGAGGTGGTTGGTCGGCTCGTCGAGGGCGAGCAGGTCGGGGCGCAGCAGCAGCGCCTGCCCGAGCGCGACGCGGCGCCGCTCGCCGATGCTGAGCGAGCCGACGGGACGATCCAGCGCCGGAAGCTCGAGCGCCGCGGCGATGCCACGCACCTCGTGCTCCTGGTCGAACCCGCCGAGATCGGCGATGCGCTGGTGCAGCGACGCCTGCTCCTCGACCGCTGCGTCGAGCTTCGCACCCGAGAGCGACGACAGCTCCGCCTCGAGCGTGGCGAGGCGGGCGCCGGCCTCGGTGTGCGCGCGCAGCCCCTCGCGGAGCGTTTCGCCCACGGTGCGAGCCACGTCGAGCCGCGGCTCCTGCGCCACGTAGGCGACCGAGAGCGCGCGCCGGCGCGTGATCAGCCCGGCGTCCACGTCGCCGTCCTCGGCGGCCACCAGGCGGACCAGCGTGGACTTGCCCGAGCCGTTCAGCCCGACGACGGCGATGCGGTCGCCCTCGTGAATCGCGAACGACACACCCTCGAGCACGCGGCGGCTGCCGAAGCTCTTGTGCACTTCCTGGACGGTGACGATCGCGCTCACGGGGGCGCCAGTATAGTGCCCGACCCGGCTACCAGCAGTGATTGAGATTCACCGCCACCGAGTTCGTCAGGTAGCCCGCCAGCGCGAGGTCGGTGCGCCCGTCTCCGTCGACCCCGCCGGTGATATCTTCCGCTCGCCGTGGCCCGTCTCCACCTCCCCCTCGCCACCCTCGCCGTCGCTGCGTCCGGCTGCTTCGACTTCGGGGCCCTGCCAGCCGACGGCGGCGGCGGTGATGTGGCCGCGGCCACGGTGACCGATCTCGCGGTGCGCGACGCGCCGCCGCCCGACCTCGGCGCGCCACCGGATCTCGTCGCGGCGCCCGACCTCGCCGCGAGCGGCCTGGCCGGCCAGGCGTGCGGCCTCGACGCCGAGTGCACGAGCGGCCGCTGCGTCGGCCAGCGCTGCGCCGCCTCCACCTTCGCCCTCGCGCCGCCGATCTCCACCAACCTCGCGCTGAGCGCGTCGTTCATCGCCGCCGGCGACTTCAGCGCCGACGGCCACCTCGACGCGATCGTCTCGGCGCACGGCGGCGGCAAGATGCGCGTGCTGCTCGGCGACGGCACCGGCCACTTCGCCGTCGGGCAGGACTTCCCGCTCGGAGGCCAGGACGTGCGCACGATCGTCGCCGCCGACCTCGACGGTGACGGCTGGAAGGACGTCGCCGTGGTGCTCAACGACGCGGGCACCGTGACGGTGGGCCTCGGCGACGGCAACGGGGGCTTCACCGGCCTTTCGCCCTACCCGGTCGGCGAAAACCCCAGCAGCGTCGTCGCGGGCGACCTCGACGGCGACGGTCACCTCGACCTCGCGGCGAGCATCACCATCGGACAGGCGGTGGCCGTGCTCCGCGGCCACGGCGACGGCACCTTCGCGATGGCCATCGGGATCCCGCTCGCCGTCAAGCCCGTCGGAATCGTCGCCGGCGACTGGGACGGCGACGGCAAGCTCGATCTCGCGACCTGCGCCCCGGGGAGCGACACGACCACGCTGCTCCCCGGAAAAGGCGACGGCACCTTCGGCTCCGCCGTCGAAGTGACCGTCGGCCACTCGCCCTGGAACCTCGCGGCCGGCGACTGGGACGGCGATGGGCGCAGCGACCTCGCCGTCGGCAACCACGACGCCAACTCGGTCAGCATCGTTCGCGGCGGAGCGATGCCCGCCGTGAGCGCGACGATCGACAATGTCGCGTCTCCCACCTGGGTGGCCACCGCCGACCTCGACCTCGACGGGAACCTCGACCTGATCGTCTCCGGCTTCGAGCAGACGTCCGCCTTCACCGTCCTCCTCGGCAACGGCGACGGCACCTTCCGCGCGCCGCGCCAATTCGCCACCGGCGGGCGCGGCGGCAGCGTCGTCGCCGTCGGCGACTGGAACGGCGACGGTCTGCCCGACCTCGCATTCAGCAACCTCGACACGAACGACGTTTCGGTGCTGCTCAACGTGTCGCGGTAGGGCGCCTCGGGGCGCGGCGGGATCCAGTCCGCGATGCTTGCGCCCCCCTCCCCCGCGCATACGTCCTGACGCACGGGAGCCACATGCCGATCGTGAGCTGGTTCGAGGAGCTCGGGCGCGGCGACGTGGCGCTCGTCGGGGGCAAGGGCGCCAACCTCGGCCAGCTGGTGCGCGCCGGGCTGCCGGTGCCGCCGGGCTTCGTCGTCACCGTCGAGGGCTGGCGCGCATTCGCCGCGGCCGCCGGCCTCGCCGAGAATGCGGCGCCGCTGCTGGCCGGCCTGCGCGTCGACGACGACGCCGGGACCGAGCGCGCCGCCGTCACGCTCCAGGAGCTGGTCCGCGCGGCGCGCATGCCCGACGCGGTGCGCGAGGCCACGGTCGCCGCCTACCGCCGCCTCGCCGAGGAGGCCCACGAGGAGGCCCCGCCGGTCGCGGTGCGGTCGTCGGCCACCGCCGAGGACGCGGCGCGGGCCTCGTTCGCCGGCATGTTCAAGAGCTTCCTCAACGTGCGCGGCGAGGACGACCTCGTCCGTCGCGTGCAGGACTGCTGGGCGTCGCTGTTCGGCGCGCGCGCCCTCTTCTACCGACTGCGGGAGCGCGTCGCCGAGGGCGAGCAGGGCATGGCGGTCGTGGTGCAGCGGATGGTGCAGAGCGACAAGGCTGGCGTCCTGTTCACCGTCGACCCGGCGAGCGGCGATCGCGACCGGCTGGTGATCGAATCGGCGTGGGGGCTCGGCGAGGTGGTCGTGAGCGGGCAGGTGCAGCCCGATCGCTTCGTGGTCGACAAGCGCACGCTCGCCATCCTCGAGCGGAGCGCCGGCCGGAAGGCGTTCGAGCTGGTCCGCGATCCGGGCGGCGGCAACCAGCGCCGCGATCTGGCGCCCGACCGCGCCGCCGCGCTCTCGCTCACCGACGACGAGGTGCGCGCGCTCGCCGACCTGGGCCGCCGCGACGAGGAGCACGAGGGCGCGCCGCAGGACGCCGAGTTCGCCATCGAGGGACGCGCGATCTACCTGGTGCAGACGCGCCCCGTCACGACGCTCGGGAAGGGGGCGCCGGGGGAGCGCGTGCGCCGGGCCGAGCCGCTCGTGCGCGGGCTCGGCGCCAGCCCCGGCACCGCGTCGGGCGTCGCGCGGATCCTGCGCTCCCCCGGCGAGCGCGAGCGCCTCGCCGAGGGCGAGGTCCTCGTCGCCGCGATGACCACGCCCGACTGGGTGCCGCTCATGCGCCGCTCGGCGGCGATCGTCACCGACGGCGGCGGCATGACCAGCCACGCCGCGATCGTGTCGCGCGAGCTGGGCATCCCGTGCATCGT
>JAJXSP010000219.1 GCA_021784515.1 Myxococcales bacterium
GAGATCGGTAAACCCCACGTCCTGCCGCGGCGTCTCGACGAAGTCGAGCAGCTCGCTCGCCTTGACGACCGCCAGGATCCGGCCGAACTCGCGGCCGAGGTCCTCGGCGAGCGAGAACACGTTCTCGCGCCCGCCGCGATCCTCGATCACCTCCATCAGGCCCACCACTTCGCTGGCGCCGGCGTCGGGGAGCGCCTCCCACGGGGCGCGGCGCGCGGGCGCGGGCACCGGGCGCGACGGCTCGGGCCTTCCGCTAGAAATACCATCTTCGGCTACCGGCTCGGGCACGTCGGGGATCTCGGCCTCGGTGATGACCGCGTGGATCCGATCGACCAGGCGCTGGAAGGCGGGCGCGCGGTAGTCGCGCGGGTACGGAAGGTCGTTCTCGATGATCGTGCGCACGCGCCCCGGGCGCGCCGCGAGCACGACGATGCGGGTGGCCATGAACACCACCTCCTTCACGTCGTGGCTCACCATGAAGATCGTCTTCGGGCTCTTGCTCTTGTCCTCCCAGAAGCGCACCACCTCGCCGCGGAGGTTCTCAGCGGTGAGCGCGTCCACCTGAGAGAACGGCTCGTCCATGCACAGGATCTCCGGCTCGACGGCGAGCGCGCGCGCGATGCCCACGCGCTGCTTCATCCCGCCGGACAGCTCGCGCGGGTAGGCCTCCTCGAAGCCGCCCAAACCCACGAGGTGGATCGCCCGCGCCGCCGCCGCGCTCGCGGCGGCCGCGTCCTGGCCGCGCGCGCGCAGCGGCTCGACGATGTTCTCTTCGACGGTGAGCCACGGGTAGAGCGCGAAGCTCTGGAACACCATCGCCACGCCGGGGTTCAGTCCGGCGAGGCGCGCGCCGTGGTAGCTCACCTCGCCGCCCTCGGGCGTGATCAACCCGGCGAGCACGCGCATGAGCGTCGACTTGCCGCAGCCCGAGGGGCCGAGCACGGCGAGGATCTCGTCGGAGCGCACGTCGAGGTGGATGTCGTCGAGCACCTTGACCGCCTGCCCCGACGGGAGCCGGTAGGTCTTGGTGATGCCGCGCAGCTCGCAGAGGTTTTCCTGGATCGACATGGGCGGCTCCGAGTCGCGGCGAAGATAGCAGATGGAGGCGGCGGGGGAAGTTGGCTCGGGGCGAGGGGGCGCTTTGGTGGAGGGCTCGAGCGGTCGACGGCGGAGCGTGCCGTCCCGCCTCCCGCGTCCCGCGTCCCGCGCCGGGAGCGTGCGACGGCTCCCTCTGGTTACCAGCAGCGGTTCACCGTCAAGATCACCGAGCGCGGAAATGCCGCCCGCATTGGAGATGTCGAGTCGGGACTCAATCCCCCCTTTGCCCTCACCGAGGAACCCAGTCCTTCGAGGGACGCGCTCGTGTGATCGAGGGACGCGGTCGTGTGATCGAGGGACGCGCTCGTGTGATCGAGGGACGCGCTCGTGTGATCGAGGGACGCGCTCGTGTGATCGAGGGACGCGGTCGTGTATTCGAGGGACGCGGTCGTGTGATCGAGGGACGCGGCCGTGTCCCCAAGGTCCGCGGCCGTGTCCCCAAGGTCCGCGCTCACCGACTCAGCGCGTACCGCCGCTCGGCGAGCGAGTAGAGCCGCTTCCAGAAGATGCGGTTGATCGCCACGACCACGATCGCCATCGTGAGCACGCCGGCGCCGAGCATCGGAAAGTCGGCGTTCTCGGCGGCGAAGGAGATGAGCGCGCCGAGCCCGTCGCAGGTGCGCACCTGGCCTCCGGCGTGGACGTACTCCGAGACGATGCTGGCGTTCCACGCGCCGCCAGCCGCCGTGACCCAGCCCGTGACGAGGTACGGGAACACGCCCGGCAGGAGCACCAGCCGCCACAGCTGCGATCGCTGGAAGCGGTAGACGCGCGCCGCCTCGCGCAGCTCGTGGGGGATCGACATCGCCCCGGCGATGACGTTGAAGAGGATGTACCACTGCGTGCCGAGGATCATCAGCACGATCGAGCCCACGCCGAGCCCGACGGTGAGGCGCGCCAGCACCGCGAGCACGACGGGGAACAGCATCGGCGCTGGGAACGACGCCGCCACCTGCACGATCGGCTGGAGGATGCGCGAGGCGCGCGGGCTGGTGCCGATGAAGATGCCGGCGGGCACTGCCCACAGCGTGCCGATGGCGACGGCGGCGGTGGTGCGCGCGAGGGTGAACAGCGCGGCGCGGCCGATGCGCCCCCACGCTCCGGCGCTGAGCGCTCCGAGGAGCGCGACGAGCTCTCCGGTCCCCCATAGCGCGACGGCGAAGAGCGGCAGGAAGACCGCCGCCATCGTCGCCCACTGAAGGGCGCGGACGTTGCGGCCGTGCACCGCCGGCACGTGCGGCTGGCGCGGCGGCCGCCGCGCCTCGCGCCACGCGCGATAGCGATCGCGCAGCTCGCGCACCGTGACGTAGATCTGCGTGCGCCGGACCAGGTCGAGCACCCAGCTCTCCGCGACCGTGGAGGCGCCGACGTCCTCGAACTTGAACCGCTCCGACCACGCCACCAGCGGGCGCCAGAATAGCTGGTCGACCAGGACGATCATCACGATCATCGCCAGCACCGCGGCGAGCATCGCGCGCCCCTCACCGCGATCGATCGCCACGCTCATGTAGGCGCCCACGCCGGGCAGGCGGTAGTCGTGCTTGCCGAGGCGGAATGCCTCGTTGATGGTGAGGAAGAACCAGCCGCCGGCCATCGACATCATGCCGTTCCACACCAGGCCCACCGTCGCGTAGGGCAGCTCGATGCGACGGAAGCGGCGCCACCAGCCGAAGCGGTAGACCTCGCCCGCCTCGAGGAGGTCGGGCGGGACCGAGCGCAGCGAGTGGTAGAAGCTGAAGGTCATGTTCCAGACCTGGCCGGTGAAGATCATCAGGATCGCCGCCAGCTCGAGGCCCATGTTGCTCGTCGGGAAGAGCGCCGCCAGGGCGATCACCGCGCCCGGCATGAAGGCGAGCACGGGGATGCTCTGCAGGATGTCGAGCAGCGGCAGCATCACGCGGTCGGCGTAGCGCACGCGCGCGGCGACGTAGCCGTAGACGAGCGTGAAGAAGAACGACACGGCGAAGGCGGCCATGCCGCGGCAGAGCGAGAAGAAGGTGTAGAGCGGGAGCGCCTTGAGCGAGAGGTCGATCGTGACGTTGGAGTCGGGCGGCGCCTGCCACTCGGCGCCCATGCGCGACAGGCCGTAGGTGATGAAGCCGAGCAGCACCAGCCCGGCGCCGTCCACCCACGAGAGGCGGCGCGGGATCACCCGCACCAGCGCCATGAACCCGCGCGGCTCCGTCGCTGGCTTGTTGGGCTGCTTCAGCTCCACGCGTGCTCCCGATTGCGGCCGATCCGCGGGCGGTCCCCGCGCGCGGAGTAGATGCCGCCCACCTCCTCGTCCCTGTCAACCAATTTTCCGCGACCGCCCGTCGCGGTCGCTCGTCACGCGAGGGTCGCCATCGTCACGCCGTCGCCGCCCTCGGCCGGGCCGCCGGGGCGCACCGACGCGATCCCCGGCGACTCGGAGAGCCGCTCGCGCAGCGCCGAGCGCAGCGCCCCGGTGCCGTGGCCGTGGACGAAGAACACGACCTCCTCGTTGCGGCGCAGGGCGTCGTCGACGAACTTCTCGGCGATCGCCAGCGCGGCGTCCACGCGCTCGCCGCGCAGGTCGCAGGTGTTCGACGTCGTGCGCACCGCCGACGGGGCGACGCCCGAGCCGGGGGCCATCGAGGCGACCGCGCGCTCGAGGTCGCCCTGGACGCGCGCGATGCGCGGCTTCGGCCCGCGCGGCGCCGCCTTGTCGGGCGCCAGCAGCTCGGCCACCTCGACGGTGAGCTTGAGCGATCCCATCTGCACCGCAACCTTCCCGTCGCGCGGCGCGGCGAGCACCAGCCCGCGCCCGGCGAGCCGCGGCACCAGCACCTCCACCCCGGGCCCAAGCTCGTCCGGATCGAGCGGGCGCCCCGCCGGCGCCGCCTGCACGGGCGCGCGGGAGTGCACCTCCTTGGCCGCGCGATCGATCTCCCGGCGCGCCTCGACGACCGCCTTCTCGTCGGCGTTCCGGAGCCCGCGGCGCGTGCGATCCAGCTCGCCGCGCGCCTTCTGGAGCGCAGCGACCGCCTCGTCGTGCGCCGCCTGGCGGGCGTCGCGCAGCCGCGCCTCGGCCTCGACGGAGAGGCGCTCCACCCGCCGCAGCTCGCGCTCCAGCGCGGCGCGCTGCTCGGCCAGCGCGGCCACCTCGGCGGCGAGGCGCCTTCGCTCGACATCGACGGCGCGGAGCAGCTCCTCCAGCCCCTGCGACGCGCTGCCGCCGAGCGCGCTCGCCCGCGCGGCGATCGGCGCGGGCAGCCCGAGGCGGCGCGCGACGACGATCGCCCCCGAGGCCCCGGGCACGCCGAGGTGGAGCTGGTAGGTGGGCGCGAGCTGCTCGAGGTCGAAGCCCACCGAGGCGTTGCGGAAGCGCCCGCCTTCACCGCGCGCGGCGAGCGCCTTCAGCCGGTCGTAGTGCGTGGTGACGATCACCGTCGCGCCGCGGTCGGCGAGCGCCTCGAGCACCGCCTGCGCGAGCGCCGCGCCTTCGGCGGGATCGGTGCCCACCGCCACCTCGTCGAGCAGCACCAGCGCCGAGGGCGAGGCGAGCGCCAGGAAGCGCTTCAGGTTCTCGACGTGCGCGGAGAACGTCGAGAGGTTGCGCTCGAGCGACTGGTCGTCGCCGATGTCGGTGAGGACGGGGTCGAAGATCGGCAGCGACGAGCCCTCCTGCGCCGGCACGTGCAGCCCGGCGCGCGCCATCAGCGCGAGGAGGCCGGTCGCCTTGAGCGCCACCGTCTTGCCGCCCGCGTTCGGCCCGGAGATGACGAGCGTGCCGCCGCGCTCGAGGAGCACGTCGTTCGGCACCACGCGGGTCCCGGCGAGCACCATCAACGGGTGACGGAGGTTGCGGAGGTCGATCCGCGCGCCGCCCTCGTCGGAGGGCTCGGCGATCTCCGGCGAGCGCCCCGCGAGATCGATCGAGAGGCGCGCCGCCGCGTCGAGGAGGTCGAGCGCGGTGAGCACGTCGAGGTTGCCGCGGATCGCCGGCAGCGCGTCCTTCACGAGCAGGGTCAGCTCGCCGAGGATGCGGCGCTCCTCGTCGGCGACCTCCAGCTCGGCGAGCTTGAGCCGGTTGTTGAGGTCGACGATCTCCTCGGGCTCGACGAACACGGTCTGCCCCGAGCCCGAGGTGCCGTGCACGATGCCCTTCACCCGCGAGCGCGCGTCGGCGCGGACCGGCACGACGTAGCGCTCCTCGCGCTGGGTGTAGAAGCGGTCCTGGAGATGTGGCTCGATCGCCGGGTCCTCGAGGAGGCCGCGGGCGCGGCGAGCCAGCTCCTCGTGCAGCGCGGCGGCGCGGCGGCGGAGACCACCGAGCGCGGGCGAGGCGTGATCGACGAGGCGCCCCGCGTCGTCGAAGCTGTCCTCGATCGGCCCCGACACCCCGGCCAGCTCGACGATCCGCGCGGCGCGCCCGGCCAGCCGCGGCGCCAGCGTCGACCGCGCCGAGAGGAGGCGCCGCAGGCCCGCGCCGGCGGCGAGCGTGGCGCCGATCTCCCGGAGCTCGGTACCCTCGAGGTGGCCGCCCTTCTCGGCGCGCCCCAGCGACGGCTCCAGCTCCACCACCCCGCCGAAGGCCATCGGCGAGCCCGCGTCGTGGAGCGCCTTCGCCTCGCTCACCTCGTCGAGCCGGGCGCGGATCGCGGTCACGTCGTCGAGGAGCGGGAGCGCCCGCGCGCCGTCGCTGCCGCGCGCGGTGTGACAGCGCGATGCGAGCTGGGCGAGCAGGAGGTCCCACCCGAGATCGGCACGCGCCTTGTCCCACCCCGGCGCAATCTCCGTCGGAGAGATCATCGCGCGGCAGTCTAGTCAATCTCTCCCCTGGCGTCGATGAACGCGAACCGGGCGCGAACGGGAGGCGATCTTCAGTGGTGCCGCTTCTCCGCCTCGCTCAGCCGGCGCTTCGCGTGCCCGTCGCCCGCGTTGACCGCGAGCACGCGGCGGTACTGGTCGGCCGCCGCGTCGCGCCGCCCCGCCGCCCAGAGGGCATCGGCGTAGGCGCCGCGCACCGCCGCGTCGTCGGGGAGCAGCTCCACCGCGCCCGCGCCGTCGGCGAGCGCCTCCTCGATCTGGTGCTTCATCGCGCGCCGTGTCGCGCGGTCGGCGAGGGCGCGGCCGAGCCGGGCGCGGACGGAGGCATCGGCCGGATCCAGCTCGGCGAGCGCACGCAGATCGTCCACTCCCTCGCCGCCGTCTCCTGCCCGCTGCCGCAGGGCGCCGGCGGCGCGGGTGCGCAGCGCGGCGGCGGTGGCGTTGCCCGGGTCGGCGGCATCGATCCGTTCGAGCAGCTCCTTCAGGTTGTCGCCGGGCGGAGCGATCAGACGGCCCCCGTCGAGCGCGCGGCGAGCCCACTCCTCCAGCGTCTCGACCACCGCGTGCCGCACCGCCACCTCGGGAGCGCGCGGGCCCGCGGTCGCCGTCGACGGGCGAGGCGCTTTCGGCGACGGCGCCCCGGCGTCGGACGGGGACCCCTGCACCGCCATCTGAAGCCTCGACGCCTCGGGCAGCCGCGCGACCTGCGCCTCCAGGCGCCGCCAGCGCCACGCGATCACACCACCGGCGACGCACGAGATCAGGGCCGCTCCGGCGAACACCGCCGCCCACGGCACCCTCTGCGCCGCATGCGGTCGCGGCGCCTCCTCGGGCTCGGGGCGAAGCTCGGGCTCGAGGCGAGGCACCTCCACCGGCGCGAGCGCCGGAGCGCCGCCGGCCGCCGCCGCCTTCGCCTCCGCGCGATCGAGCGGTGCGCTCTCCAGCGCCGCCACCGACGGGGCCGGCTCCGGCGTGAGCGACGGCGTGGGCGACGGCGGCACCTCGATCGGCACCGGCGCCGGCGGGTCGACCGGCCACGGGGCGTCGCCCTGCTGCCCCGCCCTGATGCCGAGGAGCTGCGCGACCGCCAGCGAGCGCCCGCGCATGCACTTGGTCAGCTCGTACTCGAGCTCGGCCATCGTCTGTGGGCGACGCTCGGGTTCGATCTCCAGGCAGGCGAGGATCACGCGCTCCAGCGCCTCGGGCGCCGCCGGGTTCAGCTCGCGCACCGGCCGCGGCGGCTCCTTGCCCTTGCGGTTGATGATGTCGATCGCCGTCGGGCCGACGTGCGGCGGCTGCCCCGTCACCATCTCGTAGAGGATCGCGCCCACCGAGTAGACGTCGATCCGCCCGTCGACCGGCTTGCCCGCGGCCTGCTCGGGCGCCATGTACTCGGGCGTTCCCATCGCCGCGCCGCGACGGCCGTGCGGGTTGGCCTCGTCGCGCCCCTTGGCGATGCCGAAGTCGAGCACCTTGACGAAGTCGGCCTCGCCCTCGCGGGTGGTGAGGAACACGTTCTCGGGCTTGAGGTCGCGGTGGATGATCCCCACGGCGTGCGCGGCGGCGAGCGCTCGGCACATCTGCACCGCGACGTGGACCGCGCGCTCGGGCGGCAGGCGGCGCTCGTGATAGAGCGCCATGCCCAGCTCCACGCCCTCCAGCTTCTCCATCACGAAGTAGAAGTTGCCGTCGGAGGTGGTGCCGAAGTCGGTCACGTCGACGATGTTGGGGTGGCCGATCGTCGACGCCGCGCGCGCCTCCTGCCGGAAGCGCTGGACGAGGTGCGCCTGGCGCGAATAGCGGGGCAGCAGCACCTTGAGCGCGAGGCGCTTGCCCAGCTCGATGTGCTCCACCTCGTAGACCCAGCCCATGCCGCCCTGCCCGAGGACGGAGATGACCCGGTAGCGACCGCCGATGACCTGCCCGACATAGTGCTCGGCGTCGGGATCGCCGGGCACGTCCTCCTCCTCCATCAGCCGGCCGTCGATCGGCGGCACGCCGCTGTCCGTCGGGCGCGGCGGCGGCGAGGCGACGGGGCCCGGGAGCGACGACGGCGGGCGTTGAGCGGCGACCTCGCTCACCAGGCGCTCCCCCTCGGAGCGGTCGCGCGCGATCTCGTCGGCGAACAGCTCGCGCAGGAACGCGGCGACCATCGCGCGATCGGACGGCCCGAGGATCGCCGCCGCCGCGCCGATCATCGCGGCCAGCGTCGCTCCCAGCTCCTCGGCGCGCGCCGGGCGTGCGGCCGGCTCGGCGGCGAGCGCGCGCATCACCGCGGTCTCGAGGCCCGGCGGGACCGTCGCGAAGCGCGAAGGCGGCGGCAGCTCGCGATCGGGCCGCCAGCCGGGGAACGGGCGACCGGCGAGCAGCTCCCACAGGATCGCGCCGACGCCCCACACGTCGGTGCGGAGATCGCCCTGGCGTCCTGCCTGCGCCTCGGGCGCGAGCCACGCCGCCTCGGCGCGCGGCGTCCACGGCAGGGCGAAGTCGACCAGCTTCACGCCGCCCGCCCAGGCGAGCACGACGTTGGCCGGCGCGAGGTTGCGGTGGGCGATCCCGCGGGCGTGCGCGTGGGCGAGGCCGCGGCACAGCTCCTGGCCCACGTGAAGCACCACGCCGAGGGGCAGTGGCTTGCGCCGGATGCTCGCCCGCGCCTCGACCGCGCGCAGATCGCGCCCCTCGACCAGCTCCATCGCGAGGAAGAGGTCGCCGTAGACCTGCCCGGCGTCGACGAGGCGCACCAGGTTCGGGTGGTCGAGGGCGAGCAGCGCGCGGGCCTGTTCGCGAAAGTGGCCGGCGAAGGCGGCGTCGACGGGCGCGACGGCGCGCTTCACGACGCAGAGGTGGGTGTCGTGGCCGCTCCCGCCCGCGGCGAGCCAGACCGTTCCGCCGGGCCGGCCGAGGGGACGCAGCAGCGTGTACTTGCCAAACTCGACGGGAGCGGGCGAAGTCACGAGGCGGCGATTCTATCACGCCAACCGGCCCCTCTGCCGGCCGGCACGTGCGTGCGTCAGCCCTCGCTCGATCCGTCGGTGGGCGAGAGATCGGGGCGCCCGAACAGATCGGCCGCCGGCGCCTGATCGACCCCCGCGTCGGGGACGGGGACCGACATCTCGGGCGCCGCGCCGTCGGGCACCGACATCTCGGGCGCCGCGCCGTCGGGCACCGACATCTCCTGCCCCGCGGCGTCGGGCGTCGATTGATCCGGCCCGGCAGTGAGGTCGCGCGCGGCCGCGGTGTCGGGCGGCGCGGCGAAGTCGGGTTGCGGGAAGGGGCACGCGCCGCCAAAGCCGTTGCGCTTGCAGTAGCAAAGGTGGGTCGCCGAGCAGGCCGCGGTGTCGCCGCCGTTGCACTGGTAGTCGGAGGGACACTGGAAGCCGTTGAAGTCGCCGCACTGGAAGGCGCAGTCGGGCTCCGTCGGCGAGAAGCAGCCGGCGGCCAGCGTCGCGACGGCGAGCGAGGCGAGGCGCAGCGACGAGGCGAGGGTCATCTCAGAACTCCCACCGCGCCGAGAGCCCGGCCCCGCCCGGCGACAGCGCCGGCGCCAGCGACACCTTCGCCGCGCGCTGGTCGCGGCGGTCGAGGTAGAACAGCACGCCCGCGGTGACGGCCGTCACCGCGCCGAGGCTGAGCAGCGTCATCGCCGCGGCGTTGAATGCGACACCGTCGGAGTGCAGCCCGTCCATCTGGGTCTGGGTGGCGCTGTCGTACTTCGGCGGCTGGCCATCGGCGCCGAGGACCGCCTCGCGCCGCCCGATCTCGTCGGAGCGCGACTGCGCGGCGAGGCCCATGATCCCCCCCGCCGTCACCAGCGCCACCGCCGCCGCGATGCCCACCCACGCGGCGACGCGCAGCTTCGATGGCGGGCCCTCGGCCAGCCCTTCGCCGCCGTCCGGGTTCGCGGGCGGA
>JAJXSP010000220.1 GCA_021784515.1 Myxococcales bacterium
AAGAAGCGCGAGCCCGCCCCCACACCCACTCCCCTCCCCGAGGCGGAGCGCCAGAAGATCCTCGACACCGCCCGCACCGAGGCGGAGCAGATCAAGAAGGACGCCCAGCTGGGGGCCAAGGAGGTTGCCTTCCGTGCGCAGGAGAAGGTCTCCGAGGAGCTGAAGCAGAAGCGCGCCGAGCTGGAGCGGCAGAAGGTGGAGATGGCGCGGCGCGAGGACGGACTGATCCAGCGCGCCACGGACCTCGACCGCCGCGACGGCGAGCTCGGCAAGCGCGACAAGTCGCTCGGCGGCCGCGAGCAGGCCGCCGAGGCCAACGCCAAGCGCGCCGAAGACGCGCTCAACGAGGCCAAGGCGCGCCTCGAGAAGGTGGCCGGCCTCACCGCCGAGCAGGCGCGCGCCGAGCTGCAGGCGCAGGTGGTCGAGGCGGCGCGCAAGGCGGCCGCCGCCGACGTCAAGCGGATCGAGGAAGAGGCGCGCGTGGAGGCCGAGTCGCGCGCCAAGAAGATCATCGGGACGGCGATCCAGCGCTACGCCGGCGAGTACGTCGCCGAGCGCACCGTCTCGGTGGTGCCCCTGCCCTCCGACGACCTCAAGGGCCGCATCATCGGCCGCGAGGGCCGCAACATCCGCGCGCTCGAGGCGGCTACCGGCATCGACCTCATCATCGACGACACGCCCGAGGCGGTCGTCATCTCCTGCTTCAATCCAGTGCGCCGCGAGGTCGCCAAGCTCGCGCTCACGCGCCTCATCGCCGATGGTCGCATCCACCCCACGCGGATCGAGGAGGTGGTGGCGAAGTGCGAGGCGGAGGTCGAGCAGCAGGTCAAGGAGGCGGGCGAGCAAGCGGTGTTCGACCTCGGCATCGGGCGGCTCCACCCCGAGCTGACCCGGGTGCTGGGGCGGCTGAAGTTCCGCTCGTCCTATGCCCAGAACCTGCTGGCCCACTCCGTCGAGGTCGGCTTCCTGTGCGGCATCATGGCCGCCGAGCTGGGCGTCAACGTGAAGGTCGCCCGACGCGCCGGCCTGCTCCACGACATCGGCAAGGCGGTCGATCAGGAGACCGAGGGGCCGCACGCCCCCGTCGGCGCCGCGCTGGCGAAGAAGTTCGGCGAGTCGCCGCAGGTGGTGCACGCCATCGCCGCGCACCACCACTCGCAGGGCGGCGAGGAGGCGGCGCAGTCGCTGCTCGACCACATCGTCGACGCGTGCAATGTCCTCTCGGGGCAACGCCCGGGCGCGCGGCGCGAGCAGCTCCAGAGCTACATCACGCGCCTCGAGGATCTCGAGAAGCTGTGCACCGCCTACCAGGGCGTGGAGAAGGCGTTCGCGATCCAGATGGGCAAGGAGGTGCGCGTGCTCGTCGAGGCGGCGCAGGTCTCCGACGAGCAGGCGGTGGTGCTGTCGCGGGAGATCGCGCGGCAGATCGAGGACTCGCTGGCCTACCCGGGGCAGATCCGCGTCAACGTGATCCGCGAGACGCGCGCCACCGACTACGCGCGGTAGATCCACCGCCGTGCGCGTCCTCGCGATCGGCGACGTGGTGGCGAAGCCGGGGCGCGCCATCGTGCGCCGGCTGCTGCCGTCGCTGGTGCGCGACGAGGCGATCGACGTGGTGGTCGCCAACGGCGAGAACATCGCCGGGGGCATCGGCAGCACCGTCGAGACCGTCGAAGACCTGCTCGCCGCGGGGGTACACGTCGTCACCGGCGGCAACCACACCTTCAAGCATCGCGAGTTCCACCCCGCGCTCGAGCGGCGCCCCGAGCTGCTGCGCCCGGCCAACTACCCCTCCGCGGCGCCGGGCCGCGGGTTCGGCGTCTACACGCTGCCCGACGGGCGGCGCTGGGCGGTGGTGAACCTGATCGGCCGCCTGTTCATGGAGCCAGTGGACAACCCGTTCGCCGCCGCCGACCGCGCGCTCGAGGAGATCGGCGACCGCACGCGCGTCATCCTCGTCGACATGCACGCCGAGGCCTCCAGCGAGAAGCGCGCGATGGGCTTCCACCTCGACGGGCGCGCCAGCGTGGTGTGGGGCACGCACACCCACGTGCCGACGGCCGACGAGGAGATCCTGCCGCGCGGCACCGGCTACCTCGGCGACGTCGGCATGACCGGCCCCTACGCCTCGGTGATCGGCTTCACGCCCGAAACCGCGCTCGCGCGCTTCCTCACCGGCGTGCCGGGGCACTACAAGGTGGCCGAGGGCGACCCGCAGCTGCGCGCGCTGCTCGTCGAGATCGACGAGGCGACCGGCCACGCCACGTCACTGCGCAGGATCAAGCTCGCCTGAGGTCAGGCGAACTCGATCACGTGGTAGTTCTTCTTGCCCTTGCGGAGCAGCACGAAGCGCCCGTCCTTCAGATCGCCCGGCCCCACCTTGTGATCGATCCGCGCGATGCGCTCCTCGTTGACGTAGACGCCGCCGCCCTCGATGTCGCGCCGAGCCGCGCTCACCGACGGCGCGAGGCGGGAGGCGGTGAGCAGCTTGATCACCGGGATCCCGTCGTCGAGCTCGCTCTTCGGAAAGGGCGTGCGCGGGGCGTTGGCGGCGATCGCGCGCACGTCGGCGGCGCCCCCGAAGAGTGACGCGGCGGTCTCCTCGGCCTTCGCCGTCTCCGCCTCGCCGTGGACCATCCGCGTCACCTCGCGCGCCAGCTCGCGCTGCGCGATGCGCTTCTCGGGCGCCTTGCCGCTCTCGGCGGCGATCTCGGCGATCCGCGGGGCGGGAAGGAAGGTGAAGTACCGGAGCAGCCTGCCCGCGTCGCGATCGTCGGCGTTGAGGAAGTACTGGAACATCTGGTAGGCGCTCGTGCGCGCGGCGTCGAGCCACACCGACGTGCCCGCCTCGGTCTTGCCGAACTTCTTTCCGTCGGCGGTGGTGACGAGCGGCTGGGTGTAGCCGAACACCTGCTTGCCGCGCACGCGCCGCACGAGGTCGATGCCGGCGGTGATGTTGCCCCACTGATCGGTGCCGCCGATCTGGAGCCGGCAATCGTGCGCGTCGGCGAGGTGCAGGAAGTCGTAGCTCTGGAGGAGCATGTACGAGAACTCGGTGTAGGAGATCCCGTGCTCGCGGTCCTCGAGGCGCGCGCGCACCGACTCCTTCGCCAGCATCATGTTCACCGAGAAGTGCTTCCCCACGTCGCGCAGGAAGTCGATGAAGCGGACCCCCTCGAACCAGTCGTAGTTGTTCACCAGCAGCGCGCGACCGGGCGAGAAGTCGAGGAAGCGCTCGAGCTGTGCGCGGATCCCCGCCACGTTCTCGCGCAGCACGTCGACGGTGAGCAGCTTGCGCTCCTCGGTCTTTCCGCTCGGGTCGCCGATCATGCCGGTGGCGCCGCCGACGAGGGCGATGGGCCGGTGGCCGGCGCGCTGGAGACGCATCAAGCCGACGATCTGGAGCAGGCTGCCGACGTGGAGGCTCGGCCCGGTCGGGTCGAAGCCGCAGTAGGCGGTGAGGTCGCCCGCGTCGAGCAGCGCGCCCAGCGAGGGATCGGATACCTGCTCGACGAGGCCGCGCGCCTGGAGATCCGCGAAGAAGGACATGGGCAGGTATTTAGGGCCCTGCGCCGACGCGGGTCAAACCCCGGGCAGCCCCGCTCCCGACGCGGTTATGGCTTGCGCTTGCTCGCGGGCTCGGCGGCGAGGCCGCGCTCGGCGATCTTCTTCCGCAGCGTGTTGCGGTTCAGGCCGAGCATCCGCGCCGCGCTCAGTTGGTTGCCGCCGGTGCGCTGGAGCACCAGCTCGATCAGCGGCCGCTCGACGCTGGCGATCACCTCGGCGTACAGGTCCTCGACGGGGTAGTCGCCCATCCGGTCGAGCACGCCGCGGATCTTGCCGCGCACCATCTCCTCGAAGCTGAGGCACTCGAGCGGGACCTTCTCCTCGCACCGCGGCAGCTCGCGCTCGATGTCGCCCAGCTCGAGGAGCGCGCGCCGCGCCGACCACACCGCGCGCCCGAGCACGTCCTTCAGCTCGGCGACGTTGCCCGGCCACGGGTAGGCGACCAGGCGATCGACCGCGCGCGCCGAGAGCCGCGAGGGCCGGTCGATCTCCTCGCCGGCGTCGTGCACGAAGCGCTTCGCCAGCGTCGGGATGTCCTCGGGGCGCCGCCGCAGCGGCTGGATGCGGATCACGCGGCCGCCGAGCTGGCGGTGCAGGTCGGCGTCGAAGAGCTGGTCGGCGGCGACGCGGCCGAGGTCGAACACCGTCGTGCCGACCAGGCGCACGCCCTCGCCGTCGCCCGCGCCGTGCGCGCGCAGGACGTTGGCCAGCCGGCGCTGCCCGCGCAGCGGGAGGCGCGCGATCTCCTTCACCAGCAGCGTGCCGCCCGCGGCCTTCTCGCAGTTGCGCTCGAGGTCGCCCTTCGGATCGTCGGTGGAGAGGCGCACGAAGCTGCGCGAGCGGCGCGGGCCGGCGTCGTGGAGCACGCGCGCCACGCGCTCGCGGCCGGTGCCGCGCTCGCCCTCGACCAGCACCGGCGCGTCGGACTCGATCGCCTCGGCCACCTGCTCGCGAACCGTCCGGGTCGCCTTGGAGTCGCCGAGCAGCAGCTCATGGATCGCGGAGACGGCCATGACGAGCGGGCGGTATTAAGCGCGCCGGCCGAACGCCTTGTCAACGGTCGCGCGTGCCCCTTCTCCGTCGAGGACGAGCCCGCGCGCGGCGTCAACCGAAAACGTCAGGCGGCCCGTTGCGCGGGCAGGAAGAACGCTTCCGCGAGGGCGAGGAATTGATCGAGGTCATCGAGGCGCTGCGCGCGATCGCGCAGCGCGGCCGCCCCGGGGAGACCGCGCACGTACCAGCTCGCGGCCTTGCGCATCTCGAGGCGCAGGCGCGGCCGCGGCGTGTGGGCGCGCATCAGCGACACGTGCCGCCGCACCACCGCCAGGCGCTCCGCCGGCGTCGAGGGACCCGGGTCGGCGCGCCCCTCGAGGCGCGCGGCGATCGATCGGAACAGCCACGGGTTGCCGATCGCCCCGCGGCCGATCATCACCGCGTCGCAGCCGGTCTCGGCGCGCATCGCGACGGCGTCGTCGGCGGTCACCACGTCGCCGTTGCCGACGACGGGCACGTGCGAGGGGACCGCCTCGCGCACCTTTCGGATCACCTCGCGCGAGGAGCGGCCGCCAAAGCCCTGCGTGCGCGTGCGCCCATGGACCGTGATCATCGCGGCGCCCGCCTCGACGAGCGCGCAGGCGAACTCGGGCGCGTTGACGTGCTCGTCGTCCCAGCCGGCGCGGTGCTTCACCGACACCGGCACGCGCTCCGGAACCGCCCCCCGCACCGCGCGCACGAGGCGCTGCGCCAGCACCGGCTCCTTCATCAGCGCCGAGCCGCACGCGCCGGCGACGACGCGCCTGGCCGGGCAGCCCATGTTGATGTCCACCAGCGACGCGCCGCTCGCCACGGCCAGCTCCGCGGCGCGACACAGCGGCTCCTCCTCGCGCCCGAAGATCTGCACGCCGAAGGGGCGCCCGTCGAGCGACGCGGTGAGCTTGTCGACGGTCTTCCGCGCGCCGAGGGCGAGCGCGTTGGCCGAGAGGAACTCGGTGATGGTGAACCCGGCGCCGTGCTCCTCGCACAGGGTGCGGAAGGGGAGATCGGTCACGTCGGCCATCGGCGCGAGCAGCACCGGCCTCGCGATCTCGAGCGGCCCGATCCGCATCACATGCAGTCCGTCACGGGCGTGCAGCTCGGAGTCGGCAGCGGCGCCCAGTCGGGGCCGTAGACCGCGTTCCACGACGGCGGCACCTCGTCGGTCTTCCCGTCACGCGAGGAGAAGATGAGCCGCCCGTCATCCGTCGTGAAGACGATCGCGCTGTCGTTGAGCGCGAAGGCCGGCGAACGCTCGCCGGGCATTCCGGACATCTCGGGCGGTTGCGCGACGTCGAGCTGGACGAGGTTGACGCCGGAGAGCTCGTATACCGCCCACTTGCCGTCGGAGGAGAGCCGCACCGGCCCGATCGTGCTGGGCGACGAATAGAGCAGGTTCAACATTCCTCCGGCCACCTGCGGCCGCCAGAGGAGGTCGGAGCCCGGGGGAACCTGGCCGGCGGTGGTGACGACGAGCGGGCCGTCCGCGATCGCGTCGAAGCGCTGGACGGCGAGGCCGTTGACCTGATCGACCTGCCCCGCGCCGATCCGCCAGCGCAGGAGCCCGGTCGGCGTCCCGAGCCACAGCTCGTGATCGGCCGCCCACGCCAGCTCCGTCGCGTTGATGCCGCCGAGGTCCCACATCGCGCGGCAGAGCACCGCGCCCGAGCGCGCGACGCGGATCACGTGCAGCGTGCCGCCGCCGGTGACGTAGGCGAGCCGCTCGTGATCGGGCGCCCAGCGCGGGATGCCGACGGGGTGGTCGGTCGCGACGACGACGCGGCGGCAGCCGTTGTCGTCCATCACCGTCATGTTGAGCGAGCCGAAGGCGGTGCGGGTCTGCACCGAGAGGCGGCCTGTCGGTGCGCGCGCGCCGATGCCGCTCGCGGCGCAGGGCGAATCGGGCAGCGGGCCGGCGTCGAGCGGTCCGCAGGTGGTGAGGTCGCCGCCGGCGAGATCGGGCAGCTGCACGAGATCGGGCCCGGCGCCGTCGGAGGCGCCGCCGTCGGAGGGATCGAGGAGCGAGGTGCGGCAGCCGCCGAGCGCGAGAAGAGCAGCGAGCGCCAGCTCCGCTGGCCGTCGGTGATCGGATACAGTTCGCACGCCGCGGAATCTACCACGCGCGCCGGAGGCTCCATGCGCTCGGCTCTCGCCCTGCTTCCCCTCGCGCTCGTCGCCGGCTGTGGTGGCGGCAGCAGCTCGCCCATGCCCGACCTCGCGATGACGGTGGATCCCTTCGCCGCCGTCCCGCTCTCCAACACCTTCAACAAGGCGGGCCTCTCCGGCCCCGTCGACGTGGTGCGCGACGAGTGGGGCATCCCGCACATCTACGGCGACACGCTCGGCGACGTGATGTTCGCCGACGGCTACGTCACCGCCTCCGACCGCTTCATCGAGATGGACCTCTTCCGCCGCGCCGCCTCGGGGACGCTCGCCGAGATCGGCGGCGACCTCTCGGCCGACCTGATCGACCGCGACGTCGCGACGCGCATGCACCACCAGCGCACGACGGCCGCGGCGGCGTGGGACCAGCTCAAGGCCTCGCAGGATCCCGACGACCTCCTGGCCATCACTGCGCTGTCGAGCTACGCCGCCGGCGTCAACGCGTACCTCACGGACCTCCAGAACCACGACGCCAGCCTCCCGCCGGCGTTCCTCTTCGCCTTCGACGCGCAGACCTCGCCGCCCTGGACCGAGGTCGACTCGCTGGTGATCGGGCGGCTGCAGGCCTTCGAGCTGTCCTTCGACGGCGACGAGGACATCTACCACACGACGATCCGCCAGGCGGCGCTGGCGCAGTTCGATCAGTCGAACGATCCGGCGCACAAGCGCCGCGCCGGCATCGCCGCCGACTGGGACCTCTACGCGCCGATCGATCCGACCTATATCCGCCCCGGCTTCAACGACGGCACCGGCGCGCCCGCCTCGGCGCCCATCGGCACCGCGCGCGTGCCGACGCTGCCGCTCGATCTCCTGCGCCAGGCCGGCGGCACGCTGGCGCACGTCGGGCTGGCGAAGCGCTTCCACCCGTCGCGCGGATCGAACAACTGGGTGGTCGGCCCGGGGCTCACCGCGAGCGGCCACGTGCTGCTGGCGAACGACACGCACCTCACGCTCCAGGACCCGCCGGTCTTCTACCTCCACCACCTCGTCGTGCGCGACCCGGCGGCGCCGCTCGACGTGATGGGCGAGGCGTTCCCCGGCATCCCGGGCTGCATCCTCGGCCACAACGACAAGGCGGCGTGGGGCGCGACGGTGAACGTGGACGACGTCACCGACGTGTACGCCGAGACGATCGTGCCCTGCGACGACGGCAAGTCCCCATGCGTGATGTTCCAGGGGAAGAAGGTGGCGCTGGTGCCGCGCACCGAGACCATCAAGGTCGGCCGCTTCGGCACGATCTCCTCGACGAAGACGGTCACGCTGTGGGACGTGCCGCACCACGGGCCGATCATCCCGCGCCTCGGGCCCGACCACGCGCCGCTGCCGCTCGGGGCGCAGGAACTGTCGGTCCGCTACACCGGCTACGACGTCTCGCAGGACGTGCGCGCGGTGCTCGGGATGAACCGCGCGCGCTCGATGAGCGACGTCGTGGCGGCGCTCGACAAGGACTTCAAGTTCGGCGGGCAGAACTGGGTGATCGGCGACGTGGACGGGCACTTCGGCTGGACGACGATCGTGCGCGTGCCCAAGCGCGCGGCCGGCGCGAAGCCCTGGTACGTGCTCCCCGGCGACGGGAGCGCCGAGTGGACGGGCGACCTCGACCCGCACCTCCTGCCGCACGACTACGATCCGGCGCGCGGCTTCGTCGTCACGGCGAACAACGATCCGGTCGGCGTCACCGACGGAAACGACCCGCTCTCGGGCCCGGTCTACCTCGCCGCGCGCTACATCGATCCGGGCGCGCGCGCCGGGCGGATCACGAAGCTGCTGAAGGAGCGGATGGCGGCCGGCAAGCTCACGATCGACGACCTGAAGGCGGTGCAGCGCGACGCGCGCTCGTTCCTCGGGGCGCTGCTCGCGCCGACGGTGGCGGACAGCGTGCAGGCGCTCCTCGACGAGCGCAAGACCCCCGGCACCAACGCGGACCTCACCGCGCTGGCGGCGAAGCTCGACGACGCGCACGCCGCGGCGCTCGCCGACGCGGTGTCGCGCCTGCGCGCGTGGAGCTTCGACACGCCCTCGGCGACGGCGGCCGAGAGCCCGACGCCGGAGGAGATCGCCGACTCGGCGGCGACGAGCATCTTCAACGCATGGCTCGGCCGCGCGCTCGGCCGTGCCCTCGACGACGAGGCGGCGCTGCTCGGCGGGCGCCCCGGTGACGGCTGGCGGCTGTTCGTGAAGATGATGCTGACCCCCGAGAAGCTCGCCACCGGCGTCGCCAAGGAGACCGGCGACTCGATCCTGTGGGACGACCTCGCCACGCCGAACTCCGTCGAGTCGAAGCGCTTCGTCGTCGCCGCGGCGATGATCGACGCGCTCGACTACCTCGGGACGCGCTTCTCGTCGCACGACTCCTCGGCGTGGCGCTGGGGCGAGATGCACCACCTGATCGCCGAGGGGATGCTGCCGCTCGATGCGGCGCGGCTGCCGCCGTCGAAGGACCCGGCCTACCCGAACGGCTTCCCGCGCCACGGCGACAACCATTCGGTGGACGCCGCCTTCAACGGCGACAGCACCACCGACTTCGACTACCACGAGGGCCCGGCGATCCGCTTCACCGTCGAGCTGGACCCGGCCACCGGGCCGCGCGCCTCGAACGCGCTGCCCGGCGGCGAGACGTTCGACCCCGGCTCGCCGCACTTCCGCGACCAGATGGAGCGCTGGCGCAAAAACGATCCCTTCGAGCTGCACTACCGGATCGAGGACGTGGTGAAGAACGCCTCCGACCACGTGCGGTTCGCGCCGGGGATGTAGGCGGCAGCGAACGGTAGGAAAAGCAACACCGTCCCCGTCTCGGTCGCCCGCGCCGTCGCCCGCCGTCGCCCCCGATCCGCGGGTAGCGCCGTGACCACCGCGGCGGCGCTTTCGACGCACCGACGGGCGCCGTGCGTCAAGGAAAAAAGCGAGCGCGCACCTTGCGGGTGATCGGGGAGTGATTATGCTGCGG
>JAJXSP010000221.1 GCA_021784515.1 Myxococcales bacterium
TTCGCCGAGCGCGCCGGCGTGCCGATCGAGCAGGCCGCCGCGGGCGCGCTCGCGCGCCTGTGCGTCACCGTCGCCCGCGGGCGCGCCGCGATCGACCCCCACCGCGCCCGCGCCTGCACCATCGTCCACCGCCTCGCCGGGCCGCAGGGTGGAGCGCGTGACCTGCCGGTGATGGGCCTGGTGCGCCTCGCGTACGAGATCGAGCTGCGCCGCCGCCCCGCGCGCGCGCCGTTCGACCTCGCGCTGTGCGACCTCCTCTCCCTCGCCTCGACGCAGTCCATCGGCATCGATCCGCTGTGGGTGCGGGCGCTGGTGTGGCGTACCGGCGTGCTGCCGCCGTCGACGCAGGTGGAGCTGTCCGACGGGCGGACCGCCGTGGTGGTCGGCGATGTGGAGGGCGGCGATCCGCTGCGGCCGCAGGTGCTGGTGGACGGCGCCGTCGGGGTGCCTCCGGAGCCGGTCCGCCTCCTGCCGCCGTGGGGGCGCACTGCCTCTTGACAATTTCATGAAAGCGTGATCGTCCACCACCGTGGCGCACGGCGTGCGGCTCCCCGTCGCGCCCCGTGGCCCCTCCCACCGACAGCCGCACCCTCGGCGGCGCCCGCGCCCTGCTCGAGGGCTCTGTCAGCGGGGTGCCGTGCGACCTGCCTCGCTCGGCCCGCCGCTTCTGGGGGCTGGTGCTCGCCACCGGCGTGCTGGTCGGGCTCGGCTCGGCGCTGCTGCTGCTGCTCTTGCGCGCGGTGCAGAGCGTCGCCTGGCCGGCCGCGCCGACCTTCCTCGCACAGGTCGAGCGCGCCGGGACGCTGCGCCGGTGCTCGTGCCGGCGGCGGGCGGCCTGCTCATCGGCGCGGCGGTGATCTCCCTCCGGCGGCGGCTCGGCGGCCACGGCACCTCGGGCGTGCTGGAGGCGATCTGGATCCGGCGCGGCGAGCTGTCGCTCGCTCGGGCGCTGTTCCGCGGCGCGCTCTCGATCATCGTGGTGGCGATGGGGGCGTCGCTGGGACGCGAGGGCGCGCTGCTCCGGACCGGCTCGGCGACGGGATCGTGGCTCGGACGCCGCCTCCGCGTGCCGCCCGACCACGTGCGGCTGCTCGTCGCATGCGGCGCCGTCGCCGGCATTGCCGCCGCCTACAACGTGCCGATCGGCGGCGCGCTGTTCGGCCTCGAGGTGCTGCTCGGCAGCTTCGCCCTCGAGATGTTCGGGCCGATCGTCATCGCCTGCGTCACGGCGACGCTGATCTCTCGCGTCCTCGTCGCCGGCCACCCCGGTTACCAGATCCCGCGCTACGAGCTGGCGGCGCCCTCGCACCTGCTCGCCGGGCTGGCGCTCGGGCCGACACACGGCGCCGCTCGTTCGCCGCAAGCTGCGGCTGCCGGAGCGACCGCAGCCGAGCTGGCTGCGCACCGATGGCCTGCGTGCGTTGATGCGACCGCACGTGGACGAGGTGCTGCCCTCCACGCCGTTCCCGACGGTGGTGATGCGCCTCCTCGCGCTGCCCGCGGCGCACGACCTCTACGTCACGGCCGTCGACGGCGCCTACCTCGGCGTGATCGTCCTCGACGAGCTGAAGGGCCACCTCGGCGACCGCGAGGACCTCGGCGTGGTGACCGCCGCCGACGTGATGAGCGTGCAGACGCGCCCGATCACGCTCGAGATGTCGCTCGACCAGGCGATCGACCTCTTCGCCGAGACCGACCTCGAGCGCCTGCCGGTGGTGGACGCGAACGATGACCGCCTCGTCGGGACCGTCGCCAGGCGCGACCTCCTCCGGCGCGGTGTGGTGTAGCGGGTCGCGATCCGCGCGTCGCCTCCAGGTTTATTCGCTGGCCCGGCGCGCGGTTCCCGGTGGGCCCATTGACCCGTCCGCGTCGCGCCCGACAACGTGGCCCCGCCGAACACGGGAGGCGCGTGGTGCGCCGACCTTGACCGACCGCAGGAGGCGGTGGAAGCTTCGCGCGCCACGAGCGGGTGGAGTCTCGTTGTCATCCGGCCCGTCGAGATCCTCGACGGCCGATCGTCGCTTTTCGAGGAGGTGCTGCATGGGCGCCGTCGCCGCCAGGCATGAGCAGGGAGCGCAGGACAATCCCAACGTGATCGTGAGCCGCAACCCGGCGACCGGCGAAGTGCTCGGCGAGGTCGCCGACCAGGGGCCCGAGGAGGTCCGCGCGGCGGTGGCCCGCGCGCGGCTCGCCCAGCGCGACTGGAGAGCGCTCCCGATCCGGGATCGCGCCCGCCGCGTGCTCGCGCTGCGCGACCAGGTCGTGAGCCGCGCCGACGAGCTGTGCGAGGCGATCTCGCGCGAGGGCGGCAAGACGCGCCACGAGGCGCTGTCGATGGAGGTGATGGTCGTCGCCGATCTCGCCACCTGGTTCGCCAAGCGCGCCCACGAGATCCTCGCCCCCGAGTCGATCCCGCTGCACCTCCTCAAGAACCGCGCGAGCTACGTCCATTACGTGCCGCGCGGCGTGGTGGGGATCATCGCGCCGTGGAACTTCCCCTTCGCCATCCCGATGGGCGAGGTGGTGATGGCGCTGCTGGCCGGCAACGGCGTGGTGCTCAAGCCGTCGGAGATGACGCCGCTCGTCGCGCGGAAGGCGAAGGAGCTGTACGACGCCGCCGGGCTGCCGGTCGATCTCTTCCAGGTCGTCACCGGGCGCGGCCAGGCCGGCGCGGCGCTGATCGACGCCGGCATCGATTACTGCATCTTCACCGGCTCGACGGTGACGGGGCGAAAGGTGGCCGCCGCATGCGGCGAGCGCCTGATCCCGTGCACGCTCGAGCTGGGCGGCAAGGCGCCGGCGATCGTCTGCGCCGACGCCGACCTCGATCGCACCGCGCGCGCTCTCGCCTGGGGCGCCTTCGCCAACAGCGGGCAGGTGTGCGTCTCCGTCGAGCGCGTCTATGCGCACGAGTCGGTCTACGACGAGCTGACCCGCAAGGTGGTGGACGTGGCGCAGCGGCTTCGGCAGGGTGACCCGGCGCGCGGCGAGACCGACCTCGGCGCGATGACCTGGGACCACCAGGTCGAGATCGTCGAGGAGCGGCTGCGCCAGGCCGAGGCCGCGGGCGCGCGCGTGCTCGCCGGCGGGAGGCGGCTCGCGGGCCCCGGCCTCTTCTTCCAGCCGACGGTGGTCACCGAGTGCACGCAGGACATGGACGTCATGCGCAAGGAGATCTTCGGCCCGGTGCTGCCCATCATGCGCGTGCGCGACGACGAGGAGGCGGTGCGCCTCGCCAACGACTCGCACCTCGGGCTGGGCGCCTACGTGTTCACGCGCGACACCCAGCGCGGAAAAAGGCTGGCCGAGCAGATCGAGGCGGGCACGGTGATGGTGAACGACTGCCTGATCACCTACGGCGCGCCCGAGACGCCGTGGGGCGGCGTGAAGAAGTCGGGGCTCGGTCGCACCCACGCGGCGCAGGGGCTCCGCGATCTGTGCGAGGCGCGCCACGTGAACTACGACCGCCTCGCGCTCCGTCGCGAGCTGTGGTGGTACCCCTACTCCGATCGCCTGTACCGCCGGACGCTCGGGCTGCTGAAGTGGCTCTTCCGGTAGGCTTCGTCTAAGCTGCGCCCCCATGAGACGCGTCGACAAGCCATGGGGCCACGAACTGATCTGGGCCCACACCGACCGCTACGTCGGGAAGATCCTGCACATCACGAAGGGCCAGTCGCTCAGCCTCCAGTACCACCGCCAAAAGGACGAGACGATCTTCCTGCAGGCGGGGCGGATGCTGTTCGAGCACTACCGTGACGGCGAGCCGCCGACGAAGAGCGAGCTCGGTCCGGGCGACGCGTTCCACATCACGCCCGGCCTCCGCCACCGCATGACGGCGCTCGAGGACTGCGACGTTCTCGAAGCGTCGACGCCGGAGCTGGAGGACGTGGTGAGGCTCGACGACCGTTACGGGCGAGCGGGGACCTAGCCGCCCTCACGGAAAAGCCCGGGAACGGGAACGGGAAGGGGAGCGGCGGGAAGGGAACGGGAACGGCGGCGGCGAGGAGAGCGCGAACTACTTCTCGGCCGCCTTTTCCGCCGTCGGCGGGGTCGGCGGAGCCGAGTGGGTGGCTCCCTTGCTATCATTCGCCGGGGCGGCGGGCTGCTGGTCGGCGGCGGGAGCGGCGGGAGCGGCGGGAGCGGCGGGAGCGGCGGGAGCGGCCTCCTCGGGGGCGCGGTCCCACTTGTCGGCGCGCCCCGAGCCCGTCGTGTCGTAGCCGATGCGATCGAGCTTGCCGCCCTCGTAGTACTCCCACACGTCGACCTTGCCGTCGCGGTTCGACGAGCGCTCGATCCGCACCAGCTTCTCCTGGTCGTAGAACTTCCAGATGTCGGGCTTGCTGTCGAAGTTGGTGTCCAGCTCCTGGCGGATCATCCGGCCGTTCTGGCGGTAGGTCCACAAATCGATCTTGCCGTCGAAGTCGAGGTCGAACTCCTCGAGCGTGATGCTCCCCTGCGTGTCGTAGTAGACCCACATGTCCTTGTGCCCGTCGAAGTTGAGGTCGACCTCCTTGCAGGTGAGGACGTCGATCTTCGTGCCCTGATCGAGCACCTGGGCGAAGAACTTCCAGACGTCGGGCTTGCCGTCCTTGTTGACGTCGAGCTCGACCACGCGCTTGCCGTTGGTGTCGCAGCGCGAGCGGTCCGCCTCGACGGGCTTGGGGGCGTTCGTCTCCGCGGCGGCCTTGGCGTCCTTGCCGTCCTTCGCGCCGCCCGATTCGGCGGCCGCTCCTCCGCAGCCGGCGGCGGCGACGGTCAGCGCGAGAGCGCCGAGCAGACCTCGAGTCATGGGATCTCCTTTTCTCACATCGGAAGGAAGGATGCTGGGGGAGCATATGCAACCCCTGTCGAGGGCGCAAGAGACCGGCAGGCGACACGCGGACGCGACGGGCGCCCTCGACGACCGATGCGTTTGCGAGGGGGGGTGTGGTCATATATGGTAACCAGCCATGGCGCGGAAGAAAATCTCCACGACGGTCTACATCACGCCCGAGCAGGACGAGCGCCTGAAGGAGCTGCACGAGCGGACCAAGGTGCCGGTGGCCGAGTACATCCGCCAGGGCATCGACCTCGTCCTCGAGAAGTACGCCCACCACCTGCCGGGTCAGCGCTCCCTCTTCGACGTCACCAAATAGTTCGTCTCCCCGTCGGCGATCCGTATACTGCCCATCCCCGATGCCCGCCGATTCCAAGCACATTCGCAACTTCTCGATCATCGCCCACATCGATCACGGCAAGTCCACGCTCGCCGACCGGCTGCTCGAGGCGTGCGGGGCGATCACCGACCGTGAGAAGCAGGACCAGTTCCTCGACAACATGGACCTGGAGCGCGAGCGCGGGATCACCATCAAGGCGCAGTCGGTGCGCCTCCGATACCGCGCCTCCGACGGCGAGGACTACGAGCTGAACCTGATCGACACCCCCGGGCACGTCGACTTCGGCTACGAGGTGTCGCGATCGCTCGCCGCGTGCGAGGGCGCGCTCCTCGTCGTGGACGCCGCGCAGGGCGTCGAGGCGCAGACGCTGGCGAACGTCTACCTCGCTCTCGACAACGACCTCGAGATCGTGCCGGTGCTCAACAAGATCGATCTGCCGAGCGCCAACGTCGAGGAGACGAAGAAGGAGATCGAGGAGGTGATCGGCCTCGACTGCGCCGACGCGCTGCTCGTGTCGGCGAAGACGGGGCAGGGCGTGCCGTCGGTGCTCGAGGCGATCGTCAAGCGCGTGCCGCCTCCCGAGGGCGATCCGTCGGCGCCGCTGCAGGCGCTGATCTTCGACAGCTGGTACGACACCTACAAGGGCGTGATCGTCCTCGTGCGCGTGATGAGCGGCACGGTGCGGAAGGGCTCGCGCGTCCGTCTCATCTCGACGGCGAAGGACTGCGAGGTGCTCGCCGTCGGGACGAACGCGCCGCGGCCGACCGAGCTGGATGCGCTCTCCGTCGGCGAGGTCGGCTTCGTCGTCGCAAACATCAAGACCGTCGCCGACGCGAAGGTGGGCGACACGCTCACCGAGAGCGAGCGCCCGGCCGCGGCGCTGCCCGGCTTCAAGGTGGTCAAGCCGATGGTCTTCGCCGGCATCTTCCCGACGGACTCCGCGAAATACGTGGATCTCCGGGAAGCCCTGGAGAAGCTGGCTTTGAACGACTCCTCGTTCACCTACGAATTCGAGACCTCGGCGGCGCTCGGCTTCGGCTTCCGCTGCGGCTTCCTCGGCCTTTTGCACATGGAGATCGTGCAGGAGCGCCTGGAGCGCGAGTATTCGCTCGACCTGATCACGACCGCGCCGTCGGTGCGCTACCGGGTGGTGCTGACCGACAAGTCGGCGATCGAGATCAACAACCCGGCGGCGCTGCCCGAGGAGGGGCGGATCGATCACGTCGAGGAGCCGATCATCGCGGCGCAGATCCACACGCCGCAGGAGTTCGTCGGCGCGGTGATCGCGCTCTGCCAGGACCGGCGCGGCGTGCAGACGGGGCTCGACTACGTCGGCGACAACCGGGTGATCGTGAAATACGACCTGCCGCTGGCCGAGGTGGTCTTCGGTTTCTATGACAAGCTCAAGACCATTTCGCGCGGCTACGCGTCCCTCGATTACGAGTTCAAGGAGTATCGGAAAGCGGACGTCGTGCGGCTCGACCTGCTGGTGAACGGAGATCGCGTGGACGCCCTCTCGTGCATCTGCCACGGGGACCGCTCCTACTACCGCGGCCGGGATCTCTGCATCAAGATGAAGGACCTCATTCCGCAGCAGATGTTCGAGGTCGCCATCCAGGCGGCGATCGGCACGAAGATCATCGCCCGCACGACGGTCAAGGCGCTGCGGAAGAACGTCACCGCGAAGTGCTACGGCGGCGACATCACGCGCAAGAAGAAGCTCCTCGAGAAGCAGAAAGAGGGGAAGAAGCGGATGAAGCAGGTGGGGAACGTGGAGATCCCGCAGGAGGCGTTCCTCGCCGTGCTGAAGGTCGACTAGCGGATCTCCAGGAATCCTGCGCCGTGGGCGCGGGTTCGGAAAAGAGTGGACATGGCGAAGAAGCAGGCCCCGAGCAGCGCGCAGATCGAGCCCGAACCAAGGCTGATCGCGCGGTTCGTCGGCGAGCAGTTCGGCACGCTCCTCGTCGTCGGCATCGTGATGACGGCGGTGGGGCTGTGGGAGATCTGGAACAAGGTGCCGCCGATTTCGCTGGCGCTCTACGCCTGGACGGGCGTGGGCGCGGCGATCTGCGCGGCGACCTGGGGGCTGCGCTACCTCCTCGCCGAGGAGGTGGACACGGCGCAGCAGCGCGTGCGCTCGCTGAAGGAGGCGAAGCTCCTGCTCAAGGAGACGCGGCGCGGGCTGCGGCGCGAGAAGCGGCGGCTGAAGCCGGTCCAGGTGGAGGACCTGCAGGCGGCGGCGGCGGCGCTGACGGCGGCGCGCGACGAGCGCAACTGGAGCGCCCTGCGCGACGCGCTGACCGCACTCGACCGCAAGCTGGACGACTACCTGTCATTCGCGCGCAAATCGACGGCGCGCGAATACACCGAATCGATCGCGGTGGCGGTGGCGATCGCGCTGCTGTTGCGGGCGTTCGTCGTCGAGGCGTTCAAGATCCCGTCGGGCTCGATGATCCCGACGCTGCAGGTGGGCGATCACATCTTCGTCAACAAGTTCATCTACGGCATTCGCCTGCCGTGGCCGCTCGACGAGACGGAGTTCGGGAAGAAGCACCAGAAGTTCTTCATGGACATCCGCAAGCCGAAGCGGGGCGAGGTGATCGTCTTCAAGTACCCGGTCGAGCCGGACAAGGACTTCATCAAGCGCATCGTCGCCGTCGAGGGCGACACGGTCGAGCTGCGCGACGACGTGCTTTACATCAACGGCAAGGCGACGGCGCACCAGAAGATCGACTCGACGCCGTGCGAATACGAAGACTACGAAGAGCTCAGCGGCGCCTGGCACCACCGTCGGTGCGACGCGTACCGCGACGTGATCGATGGCCACGCGTTCACCACGATCTCCGACCCGGGCGCGACGACCGACTCGTGGCCCCAGATGCGGAAGCACCCCTATCCGGCGTGGCTGCCGCCGGGCCTGACGAAGTTCACGGTGCCCCGGGACAACGTCTTCGTCATGGGCGACAACCGCGACAACTCGCACGACTCGCGCTTTTGGGGGACGGTGCCGCTCGAGCTGATCAAAGGGAAGGCGATGATCATCTGGTGGTCGGCGGGGGAGCCCGAGGGCATTCGCATCAAGCGCATGGGGCAGCTCATCGAGTAGACAACCGCCTTCTCGTTCGAGGGGCGGCCGAACTCCCGGGGGCCGATCCATCCCGACCGGCGGTTTGTAAAAAAGGGGGGAGGGGCTACTGGCGCGTGAAGGCCAGTACGG
This sequence comes from Myxococcales bacterium, assembly GCA_021784515.1. Lineage (GTDB taxonomy): Bacteria > Myxococcota_A > Polyangia > Palsa-1104 > SHYY01 > SHYY01. Next base: position 8,374 of record JAJXSP010000221.1, read on the forward strand.
TGTTGTTGCCGCCGAAGGCGAAGCTCGACGAGAGCACGGCGTCGACCTGCTGCGCGCGCGCGGTGCCGGGGATGAAATCGAGGTTCGCGAAGGCGGCGTCGGGCGTGTCGTGATTCGCCGTCGGTGGGAGATAGCCGTGGTGCAAAGCGAGCAGCGAGACGACCGCCTCGATCGCACCGGCGGCGCCCAGGGTGTGGCCGAGCATCGATTTCGTCGACGAGACCGGCGGCACGCGATCGCCGAAGACACGCATGAGCGCGGCGCTCTCGGCGGCGTCGTTGTGCGGCGTGGCGGTGCCGTGCGCGTTGACGTAGCCGACGGCGCTGGCCGGGAGGCGCGCGTCGGCGAGCGCGGCGAGCATCGCGCCGGCGGCGCCGTCGCCGGTGGGGTGGGGCGCGGTCATGTGGTGCGCGTCGGCGCTGATGCCCCAGCCCGCCAGGTAGCCGTAGATGCGGGCGCCCCGGGCGCGGGCGCGGACCTCGCTCTCGAGGACGACCGCGGCGGCGCCTTCGCCGAGGTTGAGGCCGCTGCGCGCGGCGTCGAACGGCTTGCAGCGCTCCGTCGAGGTAGCGCGCAGGCAGGCGAATCCGGCGTAGGTCAGCATGCACAGCCCCTCGGCGCCGCCGGCGAGCGCCACCTCGGCGCGCCCGAGGGTGATCTGATCGGCCGCGACCCCGAGCGCCGTCGCCGACGACGAGCAGGCCGTCATGATGGTGCTGCGCGGGCCGTGGATGCCGAGGTGGCGGCAGACGAGATCGGTCACGGAGCAGGGCTGGTGCGAGACGAGCAGCGACGGGTCGGCGCCGGCTTCGCCGTCGTGGCCGAGGCGCCGCATGTACTCCTCGGTCAGCGCGGCGCCGCCGGTGCCGGTGCCGAGGACGCAGGCCGCGCGCTCGAGGTCGGCGGGGGCGAGGCCGGCGTCGCGCACCGCCTCGAAGGCCGCCTGGAGGCCGAACCGATCGGGGCGCGATGTGTTCGCGACGAGGCGCGGCTGAGTCGGGCCCTCGGGCAGCCCGCTCAGGCGGGCTTGGCCCTCAAAGAGCGGAGCGGGATCGGGCGCCTGGCCGGCGAGGTTGGTGCGCAGCCCGGCGACGTCGAACAGGGTGAGGGTGTCGACGGCGCAGCGGCCGGCGCGCAGCCCCTCGTCGAGGGATCGGACGTCGGGCCCGAGGGCGGTGATGGCGCCGAGGCCGGTGACCGCGACGCGCGGCCGGTCGCTCGTCACCCTGCGTCCTGCGTGCCGCCTCCGGCGGGCTCGGCGGCCTTCGCTGCGGGCGCCGGCGGGGTCGCGGCGGCGACGGGTGCAGGCGCGGCGGCGCCGGGTGCCG
>JAJXSP010000222.1 GCA_021784515.1 Myxococcales bacterium
TCGTCGGTCACTTGCAGAGAGCAAGCTCTCTCCTCGCTCCTCGCCGGATCGGGCGCCTCGACCGCCGAGAATGGCGACATTATTTCGGCCGGGCGCCTTACGGAAACAGGCTCCTAGGCGCGACGCGGGCGCGAGCCGAACCGCGTCAGCTCGAGCACCAGCAGCTCCATCACGCGCTCGGGCGGCAGCCGTGACGACTTCAGCGTGCGGTCGGCGCGGTAGACCGCCGCGTGCATCGCGCGCAGCGGCCCCGCCTCCAGCCGGCGCGCCGCCGCGTCGAGCTTGTCGAGGGCGAACGGCGGGATCTTCAGCGCCTCCAGCTGCTCACTGCGCCCGGCGCGGCGGTCGAGGAGCGCGCGCAGCACGAGCAGCTGGCGCACCGTGCGCCCGACGAGCGCGAGCACCTTCAGCGCCGGCTCGCGCGCCGCCATCAGCGAGCCGAGCGCCGTCATCGCGCGCGCCGTTTCGCCCGCGCCGAGCGCGTCGGTCAGCTCGAACACCGAGCGCGTGCGCGTGGTCGCCACCACCGCCTCCACGTCGGCGGCGCCGATCATCTTCCGCCCGCCCAGGTACAGCTCGAGGCGCTCCACCGCGTCCACCAGCTGGCCGAGGTCGGCGCCCACCTCCTCGGCGATCAGCTCGGCCGCGCCCGCCTCGAAGCGCAGCCCGCGCGCCTGCGCCTCGCTGCGCAGGAATGCCGGCAGCTGGCGATCCATGAGCGGGTCGAGCTTGAGCAGCACGCCGCGCTTCTTGAACGTGGTGAAGAACTTCATGCGCATGTCGGCCTTCTCGGCGACGAAGGCGAGCACCGTCTCGGGTACCGGGCTGGCGACGTACGGCGAGAGCGCCTCCAGCGCCTTGGCGTCGAGGCCGTCGGCGTCGCGCACGATCACCAGCCGCCGCTTCGCCATCATCGGCAGGGTGCGCGACGCGCCGAGGATCTTCTGCGCGCCGGCCTCCTTGCCGTAGAGGAGGTCGTAGTTGAAGTCGCGCGTGCGCGGGTCGAGCGCGCGCTCGCGCAGGATCGCGACGGCGCGGTCGACGAGGAACCGCTCCTTGCCGTGGATCCAGTAAAGGGGCGCGAGGTCGCCTTCGCGCACCTCGTCGAGCGGATCGCCGGTGGCCATGGGGCGGAAGGTAGCAGAAAGAACGCGCCGGGCGTCCGGCGTTGGTTCAGTGGTAGTGCAGGATCGTCCCGAAGTCGCCGACCACGTACACGTCATCCGGCGCGAAGCCCCAGACGTCGAAGAACGTAATGCGCTTGTCCATCGGCGGCGTCGGGTTCTGCTGCCATGATTTCCCGCCGTCCGTGGAGTGAAGCAGCGTCAGGTGGTCGCCGACCACCCACACGTCGCCGGAATCGATGCCCCAGACCCCTTTCAGGCCGACCATCGTGCCGCTCGGTTGCGCGATCCAGCTCTTGCCGCCGTCGAGGGTGTGGAGGATCAAGCCGACGGAGCCGACGGCGTACAGCTCGGCCCCGCTGGGCCACCCCCACAAGCCTTCGGTCGTCTGGCCGCCCAGCTCATCATACTCGACGGCCCAGGTCATGCCGAGATCGCCGCTCGCCAAAATGTCATAATTGGTCGCGCCACAGACGTAGGCGCGTGGGCCTGGTGCGGCCCACGTGCCTCGGAAGTGTCGAGAGCGCAAGCCATCGTGATAAATTGCGGTCCACAATCCGCCTGCGTTCACTGAGCTGTGAACCACCGTGTTGGTTCCTCCGACCATGAAGACGTCGTCACCAACCACTGACGCGCCAACTACCGCGCCTGTCCCTACGTCGAGCGGTGGCTGCTCCATCGTCCAGAGCTTCCCCCCGTTGGTCGTGTGAAGGGCGGAGATGCCTGCGGCGATCCACACGTCGCCGCCGCCGGCCGTGCCGCGGACACTGCCGAGTCCGTTCCCGATTGGGCAGGCCTGTTTCTGCCAGCCGACACCGCCGTTCGAGGAGTGCAGGATCGTCCCCGAGTCGCCGACGACGTAGACATCGTTCGGGCCGCTCCCCCATACGGAGTTGAGCGCCACGTCCGTACCGCTCGGGAGCAGTGTCCACGTCGGTTGGTGATCGGCGTCGGCAGGGTCGGCGGCGTCCGCCGGCATTGCCGCATCCGTGAGGGTCGAGTCCAGAGGCGCGCGATCAACGATCGCGAGGTCACCGGCGGAGACGAACGCGGCGTCCACGGTGGCGAGGTCGGCGGGCGGCGGGCTCGATGAAGCGGCGCATCCCGCCACGAGCAGAGGGACGAGCAGCCACCCGACCGGGGCTCGGTCACCGACCGGTCGCAAACCCGGCGCTCGTTTCTGGTTGACAGGGGGGGGGGGCGGTCGGGTACCGCTCATGGTCGCACTCTACCAGAGGGGTGCCGAAGGAGGAAGCCATGCGACGTGCGATTGGATCCTTGGTGGTGGTGTTGCTCGCGGCGCGGACGGCCGGGGCGGCATTCGACACGGGCGCGAAGGTGGGCGCGGCGCGCAACGACACCAGCGGCGACCACTATGCCTGCGTCGTCGTCGATTCGACCCACCTGCAGTGCTACTACGAGAGCAGCGGTTCGATGGTCGCCTGCACGAACCAGTACGCGTTGCCGACGGGCTATTCGATCGCGGGGACGTCGGGCGACCCGGGCGGCGTCTACCTCGTTCCCCACTTCTCGAATCCAATCCAGGGGAGCAGCGCGCTCGGCGTGCTCTTCATCCCCGTCTACAACGGCAACGCCGGCGCCGATCAATACGAGATCATGTCGCGGGAGCTGGTCGACGTCGGTTCGTTCCCGAGCTGCGTCTACCCGCTCCACTCCGAGCCCGCTCCCTACATCACCGGGAATGCGCACCCGTACCTGCCGCCGCGGATCGCGATCGCCGGCGGCAGCGGCAACGACGTCTACGTGCTCGCGGTCGTTCCCTCGGGCGACTCCTACGCGGCCGGCGACGTGCTGATCGTGCAAGTGGGAGACAATGGCCTCGACACGTCGTGGACGTGGCAATACTCGACCGGCCATCACGGAGTCTTCGATGGGAACTACGCGGCCGACCCGGCTTCGCCCGTCACCGGCACCCGCTCCTCGCTGACCGGCGAGGCGCTGTTCGCGGTCCGCGACAACACGTCGTTCTCGACCTCCACGGTATCGGCGATCTACCTGGCCGGCGGCTCCTGGAACTATTCGGCGCCGTACGCCTTGGATAATGGCGGCGGCGCCACGCCGGATATGGCTACAGGCATCGCCGCGTCGTCCGTCCCGGTCCAGGTGTCGGGGACCAAGCGCAAAGGCGATGCGATCTTCGCCATCGACAGCAACGGTGACCTTCAGGAGACGCGCTTCGAGTGCACCAACAACGCGGGAGTCTGCCAGGCCAACAGCTTCGACATCATGCAGGCCGTTTCCCACGGCAACAACGGCAGCCCGTACGACGCCACGAGCGACTCGCTGACCGCCTCCTTCTACAACGCCATCGTCGGTGGCACGCTCCACTCCTTCGCCACCGCCTACGCCCGCATCGACAGCACCCACGCCGACAGCGTCCACACGGACGTCGTCAACAACCTCATCACCGATACGTTCAGCGCGCTCATTCCCGGCAATAGCGGCTGGGCCAGCGGCACTGACTACTTCGACGGCCAGCAGATCGACGTCACCGACGTCGCCATGGGCAGCAGTCACGATTGGATGCTGGGCGCCTGCCACGACAGCGGCGGCGCCGACAACCTGTGCGTGATGAAGACGACGTGGGGTACGTGGAGCTTCGACTGGTATCACTACTGACCATCGCTTCCTCGCGGCAGCCTGCCGCGAGTCGCCCACGCCTACGGCGCCCGCTTTTCGAATCCCCGGTCGTATTCCGGTCCCCGGCGCGATTGCGGGATCGAACACTGATCGTATTCTCGCTCCCGATCGATGCGGGGCCGCGATCCCGAGTCGCTTCCCGGGTCCCGGCTCACCATGGTTCCCGATCCCCGGTCGATTTTCGAGTCCCTGATTCGATCGCCGACCGCGCGGCGTGTCGTCTCCCGGCTCCCGCCCCGTATGGTGTCCGGCCAACGACAGGAAATTGCGATCGAGCGCTCGCCGTGCGAGCATTCCCGGTCGTGGGCGGCCGGGTGGGCCGCCGGGAGGCGCACCGATGGCATTGATCAAGCCCAATGACTCGCTCGAGATCGTGTTCGGCGACACTCTGTACGCGAGCGTCAAGCTCAACGCCGACCCGGCGACTCGCACCTTCACCAAGAAGATCGATCAGGAGCGCGACGGGCTCGAGGCGAAGGTGAAGGCGCGCAACAAGGCCACCGAGAGCGTGGTGCGGATGGAGGCGCTCGCCGACTTCGCCTACGAGGAGTCGGGCCGCAAGCTCGTGGTGTTCGAAAAGGCGGTCGATCACGTCCACGCCGAGGACCCCGAGGGCTACGCGGCCTGGTTCCCCTCGACGCCAGCGCGGCTGCTCGGGACTCCGCCGAGCCGGCGCGGGCAGGCGTTCGCCGCGCTCGTGAAGAAGTGCAAGGCGGCGGCGCAGAAGGGGCCGCTCGCGGTCGAGGCGAAGGCGTGGCTCGACCGGTGGCACGCCTACGAGGAGGCGGCGGGTGCGCTGGAAAAGGCCGAGGAGGAGGCGGCGGGCGTGGTGGAGGCGGTGCAGCAGCAGAAGGTGCGCTGCTGTGTCGCCATGCGCGAGGCCCACGGCCGCGTCGAGGCGGCGTTCGCGCACGACCGCGCCCGCGTGGAGTCGTTCTTCCGCAAGCGCAAGAAGAAGGCGGCGAAGAAGAGCGCCCCGACGCCGACCGCGGCCACCGGTTAGGCGCCCGGCCGAAATAATGTCGTCATTCTCGGCAGTCGAGGCGCCCGATCCGGCGAGGCGCGAGGAGAGAGCTTGCTCTCTGCAAGTGACCGACGAGCAACGAAGCTGGGCGGGATGGATCGGCTGCCCAGTTGGCGAGATTATTTCGGCCGGGCGCCTTAGCGCCGCCCCTTCTTCGATCCAACCGACGCGCGCCCTTCCCCCCTTCGTTCCTTCCGACTACGCTGCGCCCCATGCAGATCGCAATCCTCGGAACCGGGCGCATGGCGAAGGGGATCGCCTGGGCGCTCCGCGACACCCCACACGACCTCACCCTCGCCTCGCGGGACGCCGCGCGCGCCGAGGTCCTCGCGCGAGAGATGACGGCGGAGAACGCGCGCAAGTTCCATGGCGCCACCTACGCCGCCGCCGCGGCGCGCGCCGACGTGACCTTCCTCGCCGTGCCCTGGGCCGCCGCCGCGGGCGTGGTGGAGTCGCTGCGCGACGCGCTCGCCGAGCGCGTGCTGGTCGACCTCACCAACCCGCTCAACGAGCGCTTCGACGGGCTGCTCGTCGGCGACGGCACCTCGGGCTCCGAGGAGCTGGCGCGCACCGTCGGGCCGCGCGTGCGCCTCGTCGCGGCGCTGAAGAACACCTTCGCCGGCACCTTCGCGGAGCCCCACCTCTCGGGAGGCCCGGCGCCCGACGTGCTGATCGCCGGCGACGACGCCGCGGCGAAGGACGAGGTGGCCCGGCTCGTCGAGGCGATGGGCTTCGGCGCGCTCGACGCGGGCCCGCTCGCGGTGGCGCGCACCATCGAGCGGATGACGGTGCTGCTCATCCAGCTCGCGACGAAGAATCACTGGAACTGGAACGCGGGATTCAAGCTGGTGCACTAGCCGCAATGCCGCTCGAATGAGATCCGCCCCGTGAGCGTGGGCGCGTCGTCGGATCGCTCACGGTCACCCACACGACGCTCCCTCGTGAACGCGACTCTGTGTTTAGCCGGTGGCGGTGGCGGGCTTGGGGGCGGGCTTGTCGGTGCCGTCGCCGTCGTTCACCCGCTCCTTGAGGTCCTTGCCGACCTTGAAGAAGGGGAGCCGCTTGGGCTGCACCTCGACGGGATCGCCGGTGCGCGGGTTCCGTCCCTCGTAGCTCTTGTAGTGGCGGATCTCGAAGCTGCCGAACCCGCGGATCTCGATCCGCTCGCCCTTCCGCAACGACTCTTCCATCGAGTCGAAGATGCAGTTGACGATCGATTCGGCCTTGCCCTTGGGCAGGTGCAAGCGGTTCGAGACCAGCTCGATGAGATCGGACTTCGTCATGTGGTTTTCCCGACGGGGACGAGCCATCAAGCTAAGGCAGCGAGCGGCCCCCGATCAAGAGTAAAATTGCGGCGTTCGGCGCCCAGCAAATCAGCGCGCGAGGCTCTCGCGATGCTCGCCGAACACCAGCCGCAGCCGTTCCGCGATCTCGCCCACGGTGGCGCGCGCCTTCACCGCCGCCAGGATCCGCGGCACGAGGTTGTCGCTGCCGCGTGCCGCCGCCTCGAGCGCCCCGAGCGCCTCCGCGGCTGCCTGCCGGTCGCGCGTGGCACGCGTCCTCGCCACGCGCTCGACCTGCGTCCGCTCCAGCGCCGGGTCCACCTTGAGCAGGCCCTCGGGCGGGGCCTCGTCGACGACGAACTCGTTCAGCCCGACGACGACCTTCCGCTTCTCCTCGATCGCCTTCTGGTACTCGTAGGCGCGCGCCTCGATCGCGCGCTGCGGGAAGCCCGCCTCGATCGCCGCCACCATGCCGCCCAGCTCGTCGATCCGCGCGATGGTCTGGGCGGCGCGGCGCTCGATCTCCGCCGTGAGCGCCTCGAGGGCGTACGACCCGCCGAGCGGATCGACGACGTCGGCGACGCCCGACTCGTGGGCGATCACCTGCTGCGTCCGCAGCGCCAGCAGCGCCGCCTTCTCCGACGGCAGCGCGAGCGCCTCGTCGTAGGAGTTGGTGTGGAGCGACTGCGCGCCGCCGAGCACCGCGGCGAGCGCCTGCAAGGTGGTGCGGATCAGGTTCACGAGCGGCTGCTGCGCCTGCAGCGACGAGCCGGCGGTCTGGGCGTGGAAGCGCAGCGCCATCGAGCGCGGGTCCGTGGCGTGGAAGCGCTCGCGCATGATGCGGGCCCACAGCCGTCGCGCGGCGCGGAACTTCGCCACCTCCTCGAAGAGGTTGTTGTGCGCGTTGAAGAAGAAGGAGAGGCGGGATGCGAACTCGTCGACGGCGAGCCCGGCGGCGAGCGCCGCCTCGACGTAGGCGATCCCGTCTGCGAGCGTGAAGGCCACCTCCTGCGCCGCGTCGCTGCCCGCCTCGCGGATGTGGTAGCCGGAGATCGAGATCGTGTTCCACTTCGGCAGCTCCGCCTTGCAGAAGGCGAAGACGTCGGTGGTGATGCGCAGCGACGACCGCGGCGGGTAGATGTACGTGCCGCGCGCGATGTACTCCTTCAGGATGTCGTTCTGGATGGTGCCCGAGAGCGCGCCGCGCGCGACGCCCCGCTCGTCGGCGACCGCCACGTAGAGCGCGAGCAGCGTCGCCGCCGTGGCGTTGATCGTCATCGACGTGGAGATCTTCTCGAGCGGCAGCCCGGCGAGCAGCACCTGCATGTCGTCGAGGGAGGCGATCGACACGCCGACCTTGCCCACCTCGCCGCGCGCGAGGGGGTGGTCGGGATCGCGCCCCATCTGCGTCGGCAGGTCGAACGCCACCGAGAGCCCGGTCTGCCCCTGCGCGAGCAGGTAGTGGTAGCGCTCGTTCGACAGGGCGGCGTCGCCCATGCCGGCGTACTGCCGCATCGTCCAGAAGCGCCCGCGGTACATCGACGGCTGCACGCCCCGCGTGAACGGGTACTCGCCGGGGAAGCCGAGGTCGCGGAGGTAGTCGAACGGCGCGCCTCCTTCGGCCTCCGGCGGCACGTAGAGGTCGGCGAGCGGGATCTCCGCGTCGGTGGCGAAGCGCTCCCGACGGAGCGGGGATCTCTTCGTGGACTTCGCGAGCGAGGCGAGGAACCGCTCGCGGGCGGTGTTCAGGTCGTCAGAGGACATGGAAGAGCGCCTTCGTGCTCCGTGATCGTTGACGTAGTCGTGGTCGTTGACGTTGACCTTGTCGGCGACGGCGACGTGAACGTGGCCGAACCTCTCGCCCGCCGGCTGGCGCTTCGGCCACGTCGCCGTCCCGTCGCCGTCAACGCTCACGTCAACGTCACCGTGGCTTCGTTTGCTAGACCGCGATCGTCGTCACCGGCTCGACGATCCGCAGCGTCGGCCCGGTGAGCGCCTGCACCTCCGCCGGCGTCACCCCCGGCGCCACCTCGCGCAGCACCATGCCGCCCGCGTCGATGTCGATCACCGCCAGGTCGGTGATGACGCGCTTCACCACCCGCACCGCCGTGAGCGGCAGCGTGCACGCCTCGAGGATCTTCTTCTCGCCCTTCGCGGTGTGCTCCATCATCACGATCACGCGGCGTGCGCTGGCGACGAGGTCCATCGCCCCGCCCATCCCCTTCACCATCTTCCCGGGGATCATCCAGTTGGCGAGGTCGCCGTGCTCGGAGACCTGCATCGCGCCGAGGATGGCGAGGTCGATGTGCCCGCCGCGGATCATCGCGAACGACTCGGCCGACGAGAAGAAGGAGCTGCCGGCGATCTCGGTGACGGTCTGTTTGCCGGCGTTGATGAGGTCGGGGTCCTCGTCGCCCTCGTAGGGGAACGGCCCGATGCCGAGCAGCCCGTTCTCCGACTGCAGCACGACCTCGACGCCGGGCGGGATGTGGTTGGCCACCAGCGTCGGCAGCCCGATCCCGAGGTTCACGTAGTAACCGTCGCGCAGCTCCTTCGCGACGCGTGCGGCCAGCTGATCACGGCTGAGCGCCATGGGGCTCCTTCTCCGGCGCCGGCGCGGCAGCAGCGCGCGCCAACCGGCGGTTGCGTTTCACGACGAGGATGGGCGCCAGCACGAGGTCGGCGGCCTTGGCGAAGACGGCGAGGAACGCGGCGTCGCCCGCGTGGCGGAACACGAGCGGCGCGACCGCCCCGCCGGCGAACAGCCCGACGAGCAGCCAGCCGAGCGGCCAGGCACGCGCGTAGAAGCAGCCGGCGGGGAACGGCAGCAGCCACGAGAGGACGAGCGCCCAGCTCACCTTGAGCGGGCGCTCCTCGGACTTCGGCAGCAGGATGACGCCGCGCGCGTCGGCCGCCTCGTCTTCTGCGTGCTCGCCTTTGTAGTCCTCGGGCGGCACGCCCGCCTCGGACAGGAGCAGCGCCTCGGTCTCCTCCTCGAGCTGCGCCAGCTGCCGCTCCGCGTCGGCGAGGCGCGACGAAGGCACGCGCACCTCGATCTCGGCCGCGCTGACGGTGCCGAAGTAGGGGTTCTGGCCGAGCGGCTTCAGCTCGACGGGGATGCCGGCGTCGTCGAGCTTCTCGCGCGCCACCTGCGCGGCACCCCAGTCGCGCACCGTCACCACCGCGACGAAGCGCTCGGTCACTTCGCGTCCTGCGAGCGCTTGCTCGCGCCGAGCGAAGCGAGCCGCTCGCCGACGGCATTGCCGACGGCGGTGCGCGCTCTCGTGGTGCGTTGCTCGATCGGCTTCTGGTAGTCGCGGCCCTGGAAGACCCGCTGCACGTAGATGCCCGGCGTGTGGATCTGGTCGGGCTCGAGCTGGCCCACGTCGACCAGCTCCTCGACCTCGGCGATGGTGATCTTCCCGGCGGTGGCGATCATCGGATTGAAGTTACGCGCCGTCTTCCGGTAGACGAGGTTGCCCCAGCGGTCGCCCTTCCACGCCTTCACGATCGCGAAGTCGCCGGTGATGGCGCGCTCGAGGACGTAGTGGCGCCCGTCGAAGCCGCGCGCGGCGTCGAACTCGGGGAA
>JAJXSP010000223.1 GCA_021784515.1 Myxococcales bacterium
CTGATCGACTACTTCCCCGACGACTACCTGCTCCTCGTCGACGAGTCGCACCAGACCATCCCGCAGATCGCGGCGATGTACAAAGGCGACCGCTCGCGCAAGGAGACGCTGGTCGAGTACGGCTTCCGCCTGCCGAGCGCGCTCGACAACCGCCCGCTGCGGTTCGAGGAGTGGGAGGGTCGCGTCCACCAGGCGATCTACGTCTCGGCGACGCCCGGCGACTACGAGCTGGAGAAGACCAAGGGCGTGGTGGTCGAGCAGGTGATCCGTCCGACGGGGCTGCTCGATCCGGTGATCGAGGTGCGCCCGGTGAAGGACCAGGTCGACGACCTGCTCCACGAGATCCGCGAGCGCACCGCGAAGAACGAGCGCGTGCTGGTGACGACGCTGACCAAGCGCATGGCCGAGGACCTCACCGAGTACTACGCGGAGCTCGGCGTGCGCGTGAAGTACCTCCACTCCGACGTCGACACGCTCGATCGCGTGGAGATCCTGCGCGAGCTGCGAAAAGGGGAATTCGACGTATTGGTGGGAATCAACCTCCTGCGCGAGGGGCTCGACCTGCCCGAGGTGTCACTGGTCGGGATCCTCGACGCCGACAAGGAGGGCTTCCTGCGCGCCGAGCGCTCGCTGATCCAAACGTGCGGCCGCGCCGCGCGCAACGTGAACGGCAAGGTGATCATGTACGCCGACAAGATCACCCGCTCGATGAAGGTCACGCTCGACGAGACCGAGCGGCGGCGCGCGATCCAGGCGGCCTACAACAAGGAGCACAAGATCACCCCGAAGACGGTCGAGCGCGCGATCCAGGACCTGCGCGGCGCCGTCGAGAACGCCGACTACCACGACCTGCCGGAGGTCGCGGCGGCGGCGTCGGAGAAGCGGGCGAAGAAGTACGCGCTGCCTCAGGTCGACGAGCTGCCGAAGATGATCGCCGAGCTGCGCAAGAAGATGCACGCCTTCGCCGACGACATGGAGTTCGAGAAGGCGGCCGAGCTGCGCGACCGGATCAAGGAGCTGGAGGAGATGGAGCTGCGGCTGGGCTGAGGGGCGGCGAGGCCAGCGTTGACGTTGACCTTGACCTTGACCTTGACGGCGACGGCGACGGCGACGTGGCCGAACGTGCGCTCGGCACAGGTGCGCCGCAACCAGGGTGTCACTCGATGTGCGGGGTGCATGCTGGTCGCACGCGGCAGCGTCTACGGCCAGGTCGCCGTCGCCGTCGCCGACCACGACGAGGTCAACGTCAACGACCACCGCAACGTCAACGTTGTCGAATGCAGGCGCGCTCGCTTCACCGCGCGTGTTCGTGCGCGGCCTTCTCGGCGGCCGACTTCGTCTCGTGCACCGTCCCCGCCGGGTGCTCCGGCGGCGAGTAGGTCGTGAAGAGCTTGAGCGACGACGGCCCGGTGTTCTTCACGTCGTGGGTCACGCCCGCCGGGACGCACACCGCGTCGCGCTCGTGCACGTCGGTGGTGCGCCCGCCCATCACGACCTGCCCCTGCCCGGAGACGAAGAAGAGGCACTGGTCGACATCGTGGACCTCGCGGCCGATGGACTCGCCCGCCTTCACGTCCATCACGACGAGCTGGGTGTGGCGGCCGGTGTAGAGCACGCGGCGGAAGGCCTGGTTCTGCCGGACCAGATCGTCGATGTTGCCGACGAAGCCGGTGCTCGGCGCCTCGGTGGGGACGGCGGCCAGCGCCGCGCCGGCCAGCGCGCAGCTGGCCACGAACGGAATGATGAGCCTCATGCCCCGGGGTTGTTGCAGGCGCGGCGCCACCGACGGCACGGGCGCCGGGTCACGGCGGCCTCCTGCGCGTTCGGAGAGAGGGCCGGCTACTTCTTCTTCTGCTGCTTGCCGCTGCCCTTGAGCAGGTCGCCGAACGTCCCCAGCCGCTGCGGCGGGGCGGGCGGCACGTAGGTTTCGCCCGGCTCGCCCGTCGCCGCACCACCGAGCGAGAGCGAGATGCGGCGCCGCTCGCGATCCACGCCGAGCACCGTCACCTCGACGGGATCGCCCGGCTTCACCGCCTGCCGCGCGTGCTTCACGTTCTTGCCCAGCTCGCTGACGTGGACCAGCCCCTCGATCCCCGGCGCCAGCTCGACGAAGGCGCCGAACGTCTCCACGCGCGCCACCTTGCCCGGGACGCGCGAGCCCTCTGGGAAGCGCTCGACGGCGTCCACCCAGGGGTCCTTCTCCAGCGACTTCAGCGACAGCGCGATCTTCTCCGGCTTCCTTTTTTGTGCGGAACCCTGAGAGGGTTCCGCGCCTCCCGCGAAGGGGCGTCCCGGCAAAGCCGTGCCGCCCCGACGCGGAGGATCGTCGCTCTTCTCGATGCGGAGGACCTGCACCTCGACGGACTGCCCGACGGAGAGCACCTCCTTCGGGTGGCCGACGCGCGCAAAGCCGATCTCGCTCACGTGGAGCATCCCCTCGAGCCCGCCGAGGTCGATGAACGCGCCGTAGTCCTTCAGCGAGGCGACGGTGCCGCGGAGCACGGCGCCCGGCTTGAGCAGCGCGCGCGTCGCCACCGCCTTTTCGCGCTGCTCGTCCTCGAGGAGCGCGCGCCGCGAGACGACGACGTTGTCGCGCCCGCGCGTGCCCGGCTCGTAGCGGGTGATGCGAAAGAGGAGGCGCTGGCCGATGAACGGCGCGGCGTCCTCGACGTGGCGGAGGTCGAGCTGCGAAATCGGGCAGAAGGCGCGCCCGCCGGCGACGGTCACCTCGACGCCGCCCTTGTTGACCGCGGTGACGAGCCCCTCGACGGGGATGCCGTGCTCGAACGCCTGCGCAAGCTCGCCGCGCTGGCCGGCGCCGCGGCCGATCTGGCGCCGCAGCACGACGCCGTTCTCGTCGTTCTCCACGACGACGGCCTCGATCTCCTCGCCCTCGGCGACGGTGAGCTTGCCGGTCTCGGCGTCGCGCACCTCGGTGATGGCGATCGTCCCCTCGCTCTTGCCGCCGAGGTCGACGAACACCGCCTCGGCGCCGATGGAGACGATGCGCCCCTTCACCGTCGTGCCGGGCCGCGGCCCGCGGCCTCGCTTCGGTGCGCCTGCCTCGCGCTCGAACTCGGCGAGCAGCGCGGCGAAGTCCTCGCTCTTCTGGTCGGTCTCGGACATGGCGTGCTAGCCTACTGGATTCCGCGTGGTTCGGGGAGGCTGGTTGCCGAGAGATCGAGAGGATGGGTCGGGCGGGCCGGTTCGGGCGGGCTGGGATCCGAGGGTGGCGCCGCCGGCGCCGGGCGAGACCGACGCGCTGGTCGGCGAGGTGATCGCCGATCGCTACCGGATCGAGCGCCTCCTCGGGCGCGGCGGCATGGGCGTGGTCTACCTCGCCCAGCACGTGGTCCTCGAGAAGCGCGTGGCGATCAAGCTGCTGCCGACGCGGCTGGCGCGCACGCCGGAGCTGTTCGAGCGCTTCCTGCAGGAGGCGAAGGCGGCCTCGCGGATCGGCCACGAGAACGTGGTGGACGTGATCGACTTCGGCGCCACGCCCGACTACGCGCCCTTCTTCGTCATGGAGTACCTCGACGGGCGCGACCTCGCCGACGCGCTCCGGCAGGACGGGCCGTTCCCGTGGGAGCGCGCCTGCGCCGTCGGGCGGCAGGTGTGCGACGGCCTCGAGGCGGCGCACGCACACAAGATCGCCCACCGCGACCTCAAGCCCGCCAACGTGTTCCTCGTCGAGCGCGGCGGGCGGCCCGACCTGGTGAAGGTCCTCGACTTCGGGGTGGCGAAGGTCCTCGACGGCGCGGAGGAGCGGCTCACCCGCGCCGGCACGGTGCTGGGCACGCCGGCCTACATGGCGCCCGAGCAGGCGCGCGAGGACGCGGCCGATCACCGCGTCGACGTCTACGCCCTCGGCTGCATCCTCTACGAGCTGCTCACCGGCACCATCCCCTTCGACGCGCCGACGGCGATGGGGATCTTCAGCAAGCACCTCTTCGATCCGCCCGAGCCGCTGCGGGTGCGGGCGCCGGCGCGCGGGATCCCCGCGCCCGTCGAGGAGGTGGTGCTACGTGCGATGGCGAAGGAGCCGGGCGAGCGCTTCCCGACGATGGCGGAGATGAGCCGCGCCCTCTCGCGCTGCCTCGGCGTCGCGCCCGAGGCGCGCGAGCCGACGGCGGTGCGTCACCGGCGCCTCGGCACCGCCGAGCTGATCGTCGACGCGCGGGCGGCGCTCTACCGCGACGACCTCGAGGCGGCGTTCCTGGCGGCCGAGGCTGCCGTGGCCGGCGTCGGCGATCTCGCGGCGCCGGAGCTGGCCCCCCACGCCGACCTCCTCGAGCGCGTCTACGAGCGCGCGCTCGGCGACCGCTCGCGCTGCGTCACGCCGTCGCCGCCGCCGTCGGGGCTCGACGGGCGCGCGGTGTTCCTGCTGTCGCGGCTCGACACCGCGATGACGCTGGAGGATCTGCTGGACGTGAGCGCGATGCCGCGGCTTGCGGCGCTGCGCCTCGTCGCGACGCTGCTGCGCGACGGGACGCTGACCGCGCACCCCGCGCGCTAGACCACTACAGCCAGGTCAGCCACTCCTGGTGCTTCTCGGGCGGGCGCGCCGCCTTCACCACCGCGAAGAAGGCGTCCTGGACGCGACGGGTGAGCGGCCCCACCTCGCCGTTGCCGACGCGGCGGTCATCGACCTCGCGCACCGGGGTGACCTCGGCGGCGGTGCCGGTGAAGAACACCTCGTCGGCGATGTACAGCTCGTCGCGCGCGAAGGTGCGCTCCTCGACGGTGATGCCCAGCTCGCGGGCGAGCGTGAGCATCGAGTCGCGGGTGACGCCCGCCAGGATCGGCGACGACAGCGGCGGCGTGATCAGCCGCCCGCGCTTCACCATGAACACGTTCTCGCCCGAGGCCTCGGCGACGTGACCCTGCGCGTCGAGGAGGATCGCCTCCTCGTATCCGGCGCGCATCACCTCGCGCTTGGCGAGCACCGAGTTGACGTACTGCCCCGAGAGCTTGCCCTTCGACATCGCCGAGTTCAGCGCCCCGCGCGTGTACGAGGAGACCTTCGCGCGGATGCCCTTCTTCAGCCCCTCGTCGCCGAGGTAGGCGCCCCACTGGTACACCGCGATCGCCACGCGCGTCGGGACGTCGAGCGAGCCGAGCCCGAGGCCGCCGTCGCCGAGGAAGACGATCGGGCGGACGTACGCCTCCGTCATCTTGTTCGCGCGCAGCGTCTCGAGGCAGGCGCGGGAGATGTCCTCGCGCGAGTAGGGCGGCGCGAGGGTGGCGATGGCGCACGAGTCGAACAAGCGATCGATGTGCTCGGCGAGGCGGAACACGGCGCTGCGCCCGTCCTCGCGGCGGTAGAGGCGAATCCCCTCGAAGGCGGCCACTCCGTAGTGCAGCGAATGGGTGAGCACGTGGACGGTCGCCGCACTCCAGTCGACCAGGGTTCCATCGAGCCAGATTTTTTCGACGGGCTGCAGAATTCCGGGGTGGCCCATGGCCGACGCTTTACCACCCCGCTTCCTCGACGGCAACGCAAAAAGGGAGGCCGGTCCGACCGCGACCGGCCTCCTGCTCACCGACGGAGCAACGGGTTACATCTTGCCGCGCTGGCCGCTCGGCGATTGCTGCTCACCGGACGGCGGCTCTCCCTCGCTCGACGGCAGTTGCAGCCCGGGGACCGGCGCCGGCTTGATCTTCTTCGGCGCCTTCGGCGCGGTGACCGGCGGCACGTTCGGCTGCTCGCGCTCCGCGACGTTGAAGCTGCGCTGCTGCTGCTCCCAAGCCAGGCGCGCTCCGTTCGTCTCGTCGCGCAGCGAGGCGACGCGCCGCTCGTCGTTCGCCACCTTGCTCCGCTGCTGGTCGCGCGCCGCGACCACGTCGGCCATGTTCACGTCCGGGTTGATCCCGTTGCGTCGCAGCGCCTCGGCCTGGGTGTAGTCGAGGTCGGCCTTCGACGCGCTCAGCTGGTCACGCGCCAGGTTCAGCTCCTGGCCTCGCAGATCGACGACGCGGTCGGCGTAGGCGACCTTCGCGCGGGCGGCCGTCAGCTCGCGCGAGGCGATCGCCTCGTCGCTCTCGGCCGTGCGGATCGCCACCGGGCTGTGGGTCTTGCGTCCGAGGTCGAGCGCCCGCAGCGCCACCTCCTCGCGCTTCTTCGCCGCGCTCAGCTCGGTCTTCGCAATGTCGCGGAACTGGGTCGCCTGCTTGAGCGCGCTCTTCGAGGACGCCTCGTTCGCCTCCGCGACGGTGATGTTGTGCTGCGCCGCGAAGATGGCGCTCTTCTCACCGATCGGGAGCTGGCCGAGCTTCGCCTCCTCCACCTTGGTCTTGTGTGCGCAGCCGCCGGCCCCGATCGCCGCGGCGAGCGCGCCCGCCCACCACAACTTGCTCGACATCGTGTTCCTCCCGGGCCGTCGGCCCGCAGCTTCGATGCCGTCAAGCGGTGCAACCGACGAGCCGGCCGGTCCTTGCCGGCGGTCGCCTACAACATCCATTGAGAGGTGACGAAGAGCGCCGTGCAGAGCGCGAACAGCCCCGCGAAGATGAGCCGGATCCCCTCGTTCGTCGACGGGCGGCGCACCACCGCGGCCATCACCAGCGCGGCGGGGAAGAGCACGGCCGAGTAGCGAAGGAGCGAGCAAAAGATGCGGATCGGGGCCGGATTCAAGAGCAGCGGCGCGACGCCCAGCCACAGGAACACCGAGTAGGCGGGCCGCAGCACGCGGAGCCCGCCGACAGCGACGGCGAGCAGCCCCAGGATCGCCCCCGCTTCGAGGAGGTAGACGGCGTGCGGGTACCGATCGAAGTCCGCCGTGGCCTGAGCGAGCCCGAGCCGCAGCGTCGTCCAGGGCGCCATCGGCACGCGCCCCCATGCCTGGAGCTGCGCGAGGAACTCGAGAGGCCGGCCGCAGGTGCGCTGCCAGTACAGCATGAATGCGGCGAGCCCGAGGGGCACCGCGGGGAGCGCCATTGCCGCGCGCAGCGGCGGGCGCGGCGACGACTCGCGCCACTGCTGCGCCAGCTCGACGGCCAGCGGCGCGACGAGCAGGACGCCGACGATGCGCGTGGCAGAGGCCGCGGCGCCGAGGAGCCCGACCAACCACCACCGCCGCGTGCGCGCCGCAAAGAAGGTCCCCGCGGCCAAGGCGAGGAAGGGCGCCTCGGAGTAGGGCGCGAGGCAGAACACGCAGCCCGGGTAGAGCGCCTGGAACCACACCGCCCGGCGCGCGACCTCCGGGCCACCGAGATCCATGTCGGCGAGCCGGTGGACGAAGAACAGCCCGGCGACGAAGCACCCGTTGGAGACGAGGAGCGCGGCCGGCAGTGACGGCAGCCCGAGCGCGTGCAGGGCGCGGATGGCGAGCGGGAAGAGAGGGAAGAAGGTCGCCCCCTGGTTCCCCGGCGAGTAGCCCAGCTCGGCGACGCGGAGCCACCAGGCCGCATCCCAGCGCGCCCACAGACCGATGGTCGCGTTGTACAGCGGCCCGCCCGGCGCCGGCAGGTAGCCGAGCGCGGCGGGCATCGGCAGCGAAGGGATGCCTGCGAGGCCGATGGCGGCGACCAGCGAGCCGAGGAGCCGCACCGTCACGAAGGCGACGAGCGACTCCCGCAGGGCCGGCGATGCGACGATCCGCCTGAAGGGCGCCCACGGCGCGCGCTCGGCCATGGGAGCGGACGGTAGCACCAGTTGGCGGCAGCGGCTCGTCACGCGACGGAGCGCGCGGCGGACGTGGCAGCCGGTCGGCGGTTGACAGTCGAACGCGCATCGGCATCCTTGGGCGACGTGGAGGCCCCCGCCCTCGCAGCGACGGCGCAAGCCCCGGCGACGCCGCGCGAGCGGCTGCGGCGGTTCCTCGCGCTCGATCTCCTCGACAACCGCTACCCGGCGCTCCACGGGCTGCGCGTGCTGGCGATCCTCACCGTCATCCAGTGGCACGTCACCTGGATCGTCGGCGTCGAGAACGGCGTGGTGCTCGATCGCGAGTTCGTCGATCAGTCGCTCGCGCTGTTCTTCGGGATGGACCTGTTCTTCATCCTGTCGGGGTTCCTGATCGGCTCGATCCTGCTGCGCTCCGTCGAGACCGCGGGCTCGCAGCAGCTCCAGCGGTTCTACGTGCGCCGCATCTTCCGCACCTTCCCCTCGTACTGGATCGTGCTCACGATCCTCGCGCTCGGGACGAAGCTCACGTCGGGACAGCGCGCCAACCTCCCCTTCGAGTACCTCTACCTCACCAACTTCCGGCCGCTCGGCCGCGACATGATCGTGATGTTCTGGGGCTGGTCGCTGTCGCTCGAGGAGCAGTTCTACCTGACGGTGCCGCTGCTGCTGTTCGCGCTCACCCGCCTGCGCAGCGATCGCGGGCGCATCGCGCTGCTCGGCGGGCTGTGGCTGATCCCGCTCGCGCTGCGCCTGACGATCTACCTGCGCGGCCGGCCGTGGGACGACCTCGCGCTCTACTCGGCGCTCTACTTCCGCACCGCGACGCGGTTCGACACGCTGATCGCCGGCGTGCTCCTCGCGCTGGTGCATCGTCGGTGGGGCAAGGCGATCGCGGTGTGGCTGCAGGCGCCGCTGCACCGCGCGATGCTGGCGCTGCCCTCGCTTTCGTGCCTGTGGCTGCTGCTCTTCCCGACGATGTTCGGCCAGGACAACGTGCAGCCCTATCACGTGTTCGCGTGGGGCTCGTTGACCAGCCTGATGTACCTCCCGGCGCTGACGCTGCTCCTGCACTCGGAGGGCGCGATCTCCCACGCGCTGTCGGCGCCGATCTTCCGTCGCGTGGCGACGCTCGGCTACGGCGTCTACCTCGTGCACATCCCGCTCATCGACCACCTGGCGGTGCCCGCGGCGCACTGGCTCGACGGGCGGCACGTGCCGCGCTCGCTGATCTGGATCGTATCGATGGCGGGGGTATGCGCGCTGTCGTGGGCGATCGGCTACCTGCTGCACGTGCTCGTGGAGAAGCCGTCGCTGCGGGTGCGGGATCGCCTCGCCGCGTGACGATCGCGAGGACGGTGATTGAAGATCGCCAACTTCGCTCGGCCGATCTTCCACGTCTTCAAACACCGTCCTGGCCGCCTGCCCCTGACCGCCTGCCTGCCCGCTTCGACCGTGAGCGTGAGCGTGAGCGTGAGCGTGAGCGTGAGCGAAGTGGCACTTCCGGCGCCGTCCTCTACGTGCCTGGCGGCGCCGTCGAGACGAAGAAGCGCCGTGGTCGGGAGGATCGTTGCGATGCTGGCGAAGCTCCGGCGATGGGGCGCTCACGCTCACGCTCACGTCCTGTGCGGCTCGGCGGTCGCCGAAGTGGGAGCGAGGCGGGCGACTTCGCGGGAGCCACTTCGCGCGGCGTGGCGGCGAGCGTCTCGGCGACGGCGCGCTTCGACATGACGGACTCCTTGGTTGGGTGTCATGCGGTCGGCCCCCGGCCGCGGGCAGATCCCGAAACGCTCGCCACCCGCCGTGGCACGCGAGCGGCGCGCTACCGCCGCGCCTCGCCCCCGACCCGTCCCGGCTCGGGCGCCTTTCCGAGCTCCCCCGTCTCCATGTCGATCACGTGCGCCAGCCGGATGTCTCGGCCGTCTTCCACGCGCTGGGGGGACGGTCTTTCGTTTCTTCGCCGGCGGTCGGGCCCAATCGGCTCTTGGGGCACGCACTGCGAAGAAACAAAAGACGCGTCCCTCGT